>CACGLI010000004.1 GCA_902573865.1 uncultured Pelagibacteraceae bacterium | reverse complement strand
TGGATCGATTACTGTTAATGGTTCATCAAACATAATAGCATTTACATCTGATCTTACCAATCCGCGCCCCAGTGAAATTTTTTGTTTTCCATCTGCAGTTAGACCGGAAGCTCTATTGCTTAATGTTGAAGATAATTCCAACATTTCAGCTATCTCATGAACTTTTAATTTGATTTCCTCTTCTGGAATTTTTCTATTTCTTAAAGGAAAAGCTAAATTATCATACACTGTCATCGTGTCATAAATAACCGGGAATTGAAAAATCTGTGCAATATTTCTCTCTACAGGATTCAGCCCTGAAATAACTTTGTCATCAAATAATATATCGCCTTTAGTTGGCGTAATTAGTCCAGAAATAATATTTAACAATGTTGTCTTTCCACAACCTGACGGGCCTAGTAAAGCATAAGCACCCCCATCATTCCAATCAATGTTTACTCCTCTGATTGCCCAATCTGCGTCTGAAGACTGAGTTTTTAAATAACTATGGCTTAAACCTTTTAATGTCACTTTAGCCATTAGATACTAACCTTTCATTTTGATCAAAATAAACAAACTCATCTGTATTCATGTATAAATTCATCTCATCGCCAACGTTTTTTTGAAAAACTCCGTTAGACAAAGAAACCCAATTTAAATTTCCGTTTGTAAAGTGGATTAAGCTCTCAGAACCACTAATTTCAGAGATTAAAACTTTACCTTTTATCTCAAGTGTATTGTTGCCCTCTTTATACGTAGTAATATTGTGGGGTCTAATACCTACTTTATATTCACCATCTTTGATATTTAATTTAGTCTTCCATTGAATGTCATTTTGTAAAAATGAACACTGGTCTCCTGATTTTTTTATTTTAGCTATATTCATTGGTGGATCACTAAAAACCTGGGCTGAAACTAGAGAGTTGGGTTTATTATAGGTTTCTAAAGTTTTTCCATATTGAATAATCTTACCTTCTTGTAACGTTGCCGTATTACCACCTAAGAGTAAAGCTTCTGAGGGTTCTGTTGTTGCATAAACTACAATACAGTCTCTATTTTCAAATAATTTCGGTAATTCTTCTCGTAATTCTTCTCTTAATTTAAAATCTAAATTAGCAAGTGGTTCATCTAAAAGAATTAAGTCTGAATTTTTTACAAGTGCTCTTGCTAAAGCAGTTCTTTGTTGTTGTCCACCGGAAAGCTCGTTTGGTTTTTTATTCAACATTCCAGAGAGTTTTAGTAATTCTGCAACTTTCCCAACTCTTTGTTTTGTTTCATCTGAACTTACTCCAGTAATTTTTAATGGAGATGCAATGTTGTCGTAAACTGTGAAGTTGGGGTAATTAATAAATTGCTGGTAAACCATTGAGACATTTCTTTTTTGAACTTTCATACCTGTCACATTCTCGTTGTTAAACCAAATTTCACCTGATGTTGGTTTGTCTAGGCCAGCCATAATTTGCATTAAAGTCGTCTTTCCGGCTAAAGTAGATCCTAAAAGAATATTTATTGTATTTTTTTCTAATCTTAAATTTGTTGGATAAATATGAGTATCTAACCCCACTTTTTTTTCAACGTTTTTTAATTCTAAGCTCATATTTTTTTGAAATCTGTTTTAAAAAAAGGGGGCTGTTAAGCCCCCTTTAAATTTAGAATTAACCTAAATTATTTCCAAGCTTTTTCAAAAGCAACTGTTTTACCTTTAGGCTTCTCATTTCGTTTAGCTTTTGGTGATCCTGGTTGTTTCAACCAATAATCAGCGCCTTTCGGCTTAGCTAATCTTGGACCACATCCACCGTATGTATTGTTTGCTTTATCAGCAGCTTCCATACGAGACATAACTAAGTTCATCTCTTCTGCAAGACGATCCATGGCTTGTTGTGGAGTAAACGCACCTGAGTTTACATCTCCAATTTGTTGCCACCAGATTTGTGCAAGTTTCGGATAGTCCGGAACATTGATACCTGTTGGTGACCACAATACTCTATTTTTAGATCTGTAGAATTCTACAAGTCCACCAAGTTTTGGAGCTCTTTTAGTAAAGTGTTTGTGATTAATTGTACTATCTCTAATGATAGTTAAACCAACGTCACTTTTCTTAAGATCAACAGTTTTTGATACTACGAACTGAGCGTATAACCATGCAGCTTTTCTTCTGTCAACTGGAGTAGACTTGAATAAAGTCCATGATCCAGCATCTTGATAACCAAGCTTCATACCTTCATCCCAGTAAGGACCTTTTGGTGATGGTCCCATTCTCCATAAAGGATTACCGTTATCGTCAACTGTTTTGTTTCCAGAACTTTTTGGAGCAACCATTGATGCCGTGAACGCTGTATACCAGAATATTTGCTGAGCAACATTTCCTGATGATAAAGCTGGCAGAGACTGATAGAAGTCCATCGCCGCAGCACCTGGAGGTGCATAAGCTCTTAACCACTCATCCCATTTTCTGATTGCATATACGGCAGCAGGACCATTAGCAGCCCCACCTCTTGCTACGTCAGCACCAACTGGGTTACAAGAACCTTTTTCCATTCTTATTCCCCACTCGTCTACTGGTACACCATTTGGTTTACCAACTGAACCTGCGCCAGCCATTGATAACCACGCGTCAGTCATTCTCCATCCTAAGTCTGGAGCTCTCTTACCGTAGTCCATATGACCGTATACTCTTACACCGTCGATATTCTTTACATCTTTTGTAAAGTATTCAGCGATATCTTCGTAAGCAGACCAGTTTACTGGTACACCTAGATCGTATCCGTATTTAGCTTTGAAACCTTTTTTAATTTCAGGTCTATCAAACCAATCTTTTCTAAACCAATAAAGGTTGGCAAATTGCTGATCTGGTAATTGGTATAAATCACCGTCTGGACCTGTAGTAAATGATTTACCGATGAAATCATCGATATCTAATGTTGGTAAAGTTACATCTTTACCCTCACCTTTCATCCACTTTGTTAAGTTTACTGCTAACTGAAGTCTAGAGTGTGTACCTATCAAATCTGAGTCGTTGATGTAGGCATCATACAAATTTCTTCCAGTTTGCATTTGAGTTTGTACTGCTTGTACTACTTCTCCTTCTCCTAATAACTGGTGGTTTACTTTAATTCCAGTTATTTCCCCAAAAGCTTTTGTTAAAACTTTTGACTCATATTCGTGAGTTGGAATTGTTTCTGACAATACATTTATTTCCATTCCTTTGAATGGCTTTGCAGCATCGTGGAACCAATTAAGTTCTTTCTCTCTTTCTTTTGCAGAAATTGTTGAAAGACTGAACTCACCATTTGACCATTTCTTAATTGCAGCCATGTGTCCATCAGCTACAGCGTTAGAAATAGTTAAAAGAGAAATTGAAACAGCAACAGCAAAGATACTTTTTAATGTTTTAAACATTTATCCCCCATTGTTGTTTTGTTAGTTTTTATATTGAAGCAAATTTGTAAATCATTGTACAGATAGAATAAAAAAATAATTTACAACTATAGGATGTGTTAAACAATTAATGCTCTCTTGATTGCAGTTGACCAACCTTTTACTAATGAGTTTCTTAATTCTTTTCTCATTTTTGGTTTAAATTTTCTATCTAAACTCCATTTCTTGGAGATATCTTTTAACGATTTATAAACACCGATATGAAGCCCTGCCATAAAAGCTGCTCCTAATGCAGTTGTTTCTTGAACTTTTGGTCTTAAAACATTTACATTTACAACATCAGATAAAAATTGAGAAAACCAATTGTTCATTACCATACCTCCATCAACTTTAACCAACTTTGGTCTTAATCCATCGTGCTTCATAGCTTCAAAAAGATCGTACGTTTGATAAGCAACAGCTTCAATAGTAGCTCTGATAATTTCTTTAGGACTTGTGTCTCTTGTAATTCCACTAAGAACTCCTCTCGCATTTGCATTCCAATAGGGAGCGCCTAAACCTGTGAATGCAGGTACCAAATATATATCATTATTTGTGTTAAGAGATTTCACAATTCTCTCTGTCTCAGGGGCTTTTTTAAAAAATTTCATTCTATCTCTCAACCACTGAACACCTGCACCAGCGATAAAAATTGATCCTTCCATAGCGTAGGTAGTTTTACCGTTAATTCTATAAGCTATCGTCGTTAATAATCGGTTTTTTGAGTAAATCTTTTTGGTACCAGTGTTCAGTAAAACAAAAGCTCCAGTTCCATATGTGCTTTTCAAAGAGCCTGGTTCAAAACAACATTGACCTATTGTTGCTGACTGTTGGTCTCCTACAACTCCATTTATTTGTATAGACTTTCCGGTAATTGAAGAATGAGTTTGACCATAATCATCTGCACAGTCTTTTACTTCTGGCAAAATATGCTTTTCTATTTTTAAAAGTTTAAGAATGGTATCGTCCCATTTATTTGATGAAATATTATAAATCATTGTTCTGCTTGCATTAGTAGCATCTGTAGCGTGAACTTTTCCTTTTGTAAGCCTCCATATTAAAAAACTATCAATTGTTCCAAATAACAACTGTTTCTTACTCATTAGTGCTTTTGCCCTAGGAACATTATCTAGTATCCATTTAATTTTTGTTCCAGAGAAGTAAGAGTCGATCAATAAACCAGTTTTATTAAAAACCATTGTATCTTTATTTTGTTTTCTTAATTTTTTACAAAATTCCTCTGTTCTCCTGTCTTGCCAAACTATCGCTCTATATACAGCTTTTCCAGTTTTCTTATCCCATAAAACTGTAGTTTCTCTTTGATTTGTAATACCTATGCTTAAAATTTTACCCTTTAAACTTTTTGCTTTTTGAATAACGGCCTTTAACGTTTGAACAGTTGTTTTCCAAATTTCATCTGGATTATGTTCAACCCATCCGCTTTTTGGGAAATATTGTGTAAATTCTTTTTGTGAATAGTAAATTGGTTTACCCTTTAAATCAAAAAGAATTGATCTATTTGATGTAGTACCAGCATCTATAGAAATGATAAATTTTCTCATAGACTAAATTTGTATAATATTTTTTATGACTATTTAACTCTAAAATCTTCAAATTTTATTTTAAAAATACCCTTTTTATCTGCAGATATATAAATGCTTCCGTCATTATCTTCATAAAGTCGATTTTGTCTATCAGTTACAAAATGTCTAATCACGAGATCATTTATCTTAATTTTTTCTACTGATTGCACTACTGTTTGTTCATCATTAAGAAGAAAAATTATTAATGAGTTACCTTTTCTTAATTGATTTCCGTAAAGTGATGTAGCCATCAAACACGGCTTATTATAATAATTTTTTAAAATTGTAGGGCAGTTATTAACACTTGCAATACCAACCGAAGGAACAAACGCAAAAAGTGGTTCTTTAAAATTTAGATTAGAATGACTAATAGGAAATGAAATTCCATCTCCACCATTGTCTTTTAAATAATTAGTTCCGTAAGATACTTCCGGCCAACCATAATTATTACCTTTGATAATTAGGTTAAGCTCATCTCCTCCTTTGGGGCCATGCTCTACAGAGTAAATTTTATTATTAAGCATTGTTATACCTTGAGGCACTCTATGACCTTTGGAGTATATTTCATAAGAAAGATCAAAATTATTATCTTTTAATTTTTTTTCTAATTCTATTTTCTTGAATTGAAGTACTTTTCCATAAGCAAAATCGTCTTTTTGTGCGAGGATACTATTCTTACTTGAGTGTTTTTCAGGTGTTCCAATAGTTAACAAAATAGCATCTTGGGTGTGAATGTTACTGCTACCCAAGCCATTAAAGTCATTGTTTTTAGCTTCCTCTGGTAAACATTTTGTTTTAAAGATCGTATCATTGTTTGTTAGATCAATTAGGGAAGAATAATAACAATCAGATTTATTAGACGAGAAAAAAGCTAAATCTTTATTATTAAAATTAATTATAGTCTTAATGCCACCATTTCTCTGTAAGGTAAATTCCTTTGGTAAATTAAGCTTTTCCACATTTGAATTTATAATTTTAAATCCATTCTGAGTAAAAATTGTAAGTTTATTTAAATTAAACTTTTCTTTTAAAGGATGTGCTAGGAAAGCTGTTTTTTGATCGACTGAAAGAATTTTTTCTACATTAAGGCTAAAAGAATTGGCGGCTATCTTAAAAGTTTGTTTTTCATTTGTAATTTCAGGCTCAATAGATTTCTCAAAATAACTTTTAAGTTTTTCAATTTTTTCAGGATTCTCATATGACCAAATGATAGAAGCTATAATAGTTACTATCCATAAAATTGATATTAGCAAAATTCTTGTCATACAATAATCTTGGCAAATCTATTTTCTATCACTTCTACTTTTAAATTTTTAATCTTCACATAATCATCTATTGCATTTTTGACTTCCGTAATTTCGCCTTCTTTCCCGTAATCATCACACAACAATACTGATTTTTTTCCTTTAAGGTTTTTATATAAAATATCTAAATCGTTTTGAACAGTTTTGTAGCTATGACCTCCGTCGATAAATGCAAATTCAATATTTTGTAAATCCAGCGATTTTAAAATCATATTACTGTCACCTTGAATTAATTGAATATTATTTTTATACTCTTTCAAAAAGTTTTCAACACTTTTGAGTGAATTAAGCTTCTCTCTTAAGATATAATTGTAAACTAGATTTTTAATTGGGTTTGAGAATTTTTGATTTTTCAAAAATTTAGGTTCTATTTCATCATTATTGGATATTTTCTCTCCACCAAACAAATCTATACCAATATATTTAAAATTATCTCCGTTTATCTCTTTTAAAAACTTACAAACGTTTTTTGCAGTCACTCCACAAAAAACTCCAATTTCTAAAAAATTTTTTGGTTTATGTTCAGATAGTTGTTTTAGAAAAATGTTACCCCAATTTCCCTTAAGGCCGCTTTTTCTCCAATACGATTTGTAATTTACTTTCAAAAATTAAGAGAAAGCTTCGGACCATGAGCCTTTTGTTGAAGCTTTAGAATATTCTGTTGCTCTACCTTCAAAAAAGTTCATGTGTTCAACTGCGTTCAGCATAGTGTCCAACCAAGTTAATGGGTTTTTCTTGATATCGTAAATTGGATTAAGTCCTAACTGTTCTAACCTTCTATTACCAATAAATCTAATATATTGCTTGACTTCTTCGGCTGTTAATCCTTTCATGGGACCCATCTGAAATGCTAAATCTATGAATGCATCTTCGTGTTTAACTATTGTTTTGCAAGCATCATAGATTTCTGTTTTTAACTTATCATTCCAAATTTCAGGCTTCTCTTTAATAAATTCTCTGAAAAGTCTTATCATAGAATTACAGTGTAAAGTTTCATCCCTAACAGACCATGTTACTATCTGGCCCATACCTTTCATTTTATTAAATCGTGGAAAGTTTAATAAAATCGCAAAACTTGCAAAGAGTTGTAAGCCCTCTGTAAAAGCTGAAAACACAGCCATGGTCATAGCGATATTGTGATCTGACTTAACATCAAATCCCTGCATGTAATCATACTTGTCTTTCATTTCTTTATATTTCATAAAAGCAGAATACTCAGTTTCTGGCATTCCTATTGTGTCTAAAAGATGAGAGTAAGCCGCGATATGAACAGTTTCCATCGCAGCGAAGGCTGTCATCATCATTAAAACTTCTGTAGGTTTAAATACTGTAGTGTAGTGTCTTAAATAGCAATTATTCACTTCAACATCTGCTTGAGTAAAAAATCTGAAGATATGAGTTAATAAATTTTTTTCTTCAATACTTAGATTTTTTTGCCAGTCTCTTACATCGTCGCCTAATGGAACTTCCTCTGGAAGCCAATGTATTCTTTGCTGAGTTAACCAAGAGTCATAACACCATGGATACCTAAACGGCTTGTAAACTGGATTTTCCACCAATAAACCCATTTTTGGTGAATTATTTTTATCTTCTTTAATTTTTTTTGCTACTGACATGATAAACACTCCTCATATTTATTTTCTTCATTATTTGATTCTTTGTTTCCAGAGTATACATTTTTTGTCACATCTCTTGATGAGCTAGAGTCGACATTTTCAGCTCTCTGGATAGATTTTGATCTACAGTAATAAAGGCTTTTTAAACCTTTCTTCCACGCTTGAAAATGTATCTGATGTAAGTCTTTTTTATGAATATCAGCAGGTATAAAGACATTGATAGATTGTGCTTGAGAAATACAAGGGGTTCTATCAGCCCCAAGTTCTATAATCCATCTTTGATCAATCTCAAAAGCTGTCTTGAAAACTTCTTTTTCTTCTTCCGATAAAAAATTTAAATGACTTACTGATCCTTGGTTAGTTGTTATACTAGACCAAATTTCATCATTATTTTTGTTATATTTATCTAATATCTTAGCTAAATATTTGTTTCTAACATTATAAGATCCTGATAGAGTTTTGTGTGTGTAGCTGTTAGCAGCTATCGGTTCAATCCCAGGTGAAGCACCACCACAAATAATTGAAATCGAAGCTGTTGGAGCTATTGCAGTCTTATTGGAGAATCTCTCTTTTATTCCATATTCTTCAGCATCTGGGCAAGAACCTCTTTCTTCGGCTAACTTTACAGAAGCTTCGTCTACTTTTTTTTGGATATGATTAAAAATTTTCTGGTTCCATACTTTGCTCATCACAGATCCAAATGGAATATTTTTTTGTTGAAAAAAAGAGTGAAGACCCATAACACCTAGACCGACACTACGCTCTCTCATTGCTGAATATTTTGCGTCTTTAAAACTATCAGGCGCTTTGTTTATAAAGTCAGACATCACATTGTCCAAAAATCTCATCACATCCTCTATAAATTGATTATCATCCTTCCATTCATCATATGTCTCTAAGTTAAGAGAAGACAAACAACAAACTGCCGTTCTGTCATTGCCGTGATTATCATAACCGGTTGGTAAAGTAATCTCGCTACATAGATTTGATGTCTTAACTTTCAATCCGGCTAATTTGTGATGTTGTGGTATTTGTCTATTAACTGTATCGATAAATACGATGTATGGCTCCCCAGTTTCAACTCTAGCAGTTAAAAGTCTAATCCATAAATTTCTAGCAGGTATTGTAGATTGAACTGATCCATCTTTAGGACTTCTTAAGGCCCACTGACCATCTATCTCGACTGCTCTCATAAAATCATCCGATACGAGAACGCCATGGTGAAGATTTAATGACCTTCTGTTAACATCACCACCAGTTGGTCTACGCATTTCTATAAATTCCTCAATCTCTGGGTGATCAATAGGAAGGTAACAAGCTGCAGAACCTCTTCTTAAAGAACCTTGACTGATTGCTAAGGTTAATGAGTCCATTACTTTTATAAAAGGAATTATGCCTGAGGTCTTACCAACTTTACCAATTTTTTCACCGATGGACCTCAGATTTCCCCAATAGCTTCCAATTCCTCCACCTCTCGCTGCTAGCCAAACATTCTCACTCCAAAGGTCTAATATACCCTCTAAACTGTCACCAGCTTCATTTAAGAAACAAGAAATAGGCAAACCTCTTTCTGTTCCCCCGTTCGACAAAACTGGTGTAGCTGGCATAAACCAAAGATTGCTTATATAATTATAAACTCGTTGTGCATGAAGATTGTCATCGGCATAGGTGCTGGCTACTCTAGCGAACAAATCTTGAAATGATTCATTTTGACCTAAATATCTGTCAGCTAAAGTTGCTCTACCAAAATCTGTTAAATTAGTGTCTTTAGACCTATCAATTTTAATTGTTATGCCTCTCTCGTTTTGAAAAAGTTCTGTGTCACCTGATAAAGAGAATAAATCTGGTTTCTGAGGGCCATTATTACCGGGTTCAATATGGTTTTTATGACCTATTGTGCCCACAGCTTTTTTTATTGCCAATGATACATTTTTATTCATAATTATTTCTTTTTTAGTGTTAAAATGTTAATAAACAACTATATGTTGTGTTACAATTTTGTTAATATACTACATAAACCACTAATTCAAGAGAACATTATAAGAACATTAAACAAAATAATCAAGTGGAAAGTTTTGTTGATAAAAAAATACTGTTAAAAAGGCTAATGTTAATCAATTCTAATGGATTTAGAGAGTATGACGCTAGATGGATATTTGAAAAAGAAATTGATTTAGAGGGAATCAGTAACCTTGGAAAAGGGTTAGGCAGCCAAATTATAATTCATACCAAAAAAAATAAACCAAGAGTGATAGTTGGTCACGATTATAGATCATATAGCGAAAAGATAAAAAAATCTTTAATTAAAGGATTAATCTCTACAGGGTGTAATGTGGAAGATGTAGGTTTGTCTTTATCTCCAATGGTTTATTTTGCTCAATTCAACCTTAAAGCTGACGCAATAGCTATGGTTACTGCTAGCCATAATGAAAACGGTTGGACGGGAGTAAAAATGGGTATTAAAAAAGGTTTAACTCATGCTCCAGAGGAAATGTCTGAATTAAAAGATATTACAATTAATAAAAAATTTAAAAAAGGTGAAGGTTTCATAAAAGAAATCAAAAATTTTAAAAATGTATATTCAGAGGATTTAATAAAGAAAAATAAAATTAACAAAAAGATTAAAGCAGTAGTTGCTTGTGGAAACGGGACTGCTGGAATATTTGCACCAAAAATTTTAAAAGGTATTGGATGTGAAGTCATAGAATTAGATTGTGACTTAGATTGGTCCTTTCCTAAATATAACCCAAATCCTGAGGATCTTGGAATGCTCCACGCTATTGCTAAAGCTGTAAAAGATAATAAGGCCGATATTGGATTTGGTTTTGATGGAGATGGGGATAGATGTGGAGTAATAGATGAACAAGGAAATGAAATATTCTCAGATAAAATTGGATTACTAATTGCAAGAAATCTTTCAAATAAACATAAACATTCAAAATTTATCGTCGATGTTAAATCAACTGGACTATTTAAGAATGATAAAATTCTGATAGAAAATGGATGTGAAACCATATATTGGAAAACTGGACATTCACATATTAAAAGGAAAGTTAATAAAGAAAAAGCACTAGCAGGATTCGAAAAGAGCGGACATTTTTTCTTTAATCCACCTTTAGGTCATGGATATGACGATGGGATTAATTCGGCAATACAAGTTTGTCATCTTATTGTAGGTCAAAACAAAAAAATGAGTGAAATAATTAGATCATTACCCATAACTTATCAATCTCCAACAATGGCTCCTTATTGTAAAGATGAGGAGAAATATAAAGTAGTCGATGAAATGGTAAAAAATATAAAGAAATTAAAAGATGAAGGTATAATGATTGATAATCAAAAAATTGTTGAAATTTTAACAATTAATGGTGTGAGATTTTCTCTAGAGGATGGGTCATGGGGCTTGATAAGAGCATCTTCAAATAAGCCCTCTTTGGTAATTGTGACTGAAAGCACTAAATCAAACGAAAGTAAGAAAAAAATTTTTGAGTTTATTGATAATCTTTTGCAAAAAAATGGAAAGATTGGAGATTATGATCAAAAAATTTAAAGTTTAAAATATTCGTATAAAAATCTTGTCCCTATCACTATAAGAAACAAACCAAAATATTTAGTCATCCTCATTTTATCAACTTTGTGGCTAGCTTTTGCTCCTAGTCTTGCCATAAAAGCAGTAATAGGGAAAAAAACCAAAAAGGCTGGAATATTCAAAAATCCAATGCTCAAAGGTAAATTAGCTTCTAAATATGTACCAGAAATTAAAAAGCCTCCTGCGCCAAATAACGAAATAATAAATCCAATTGCAGCTGCGCTACCTATAGCTTTATTTATTGGATAACCAAAAAATTTTAAAATAGGCACATTCATCACAGCTCCACCAATACCCATTGGTGCAGAAATAAAACCGCTTACAATTCCTGAAATAGCTTTTGAAAATAATCCTATTTTAATCTCTATATTAGTTTCTTTTTCTTTTAAAAATAATAAGTAAAGAGCTAACACATATACAACAATGGTAAAAAATAAAATCAAAGGTTTTGTCTCTAAGCTTGCAGCAAATAATGTTCCTAAAATTACTCCGGCAGCAACGAAAAACCCGAAACCTTTAACAATACCAAAATCTACAGCTTTGTGCTGGTGGTGAGTTAATACAGAAACAGTTGAGGTCGGTATTATAATTCCAAACGAAGTACCTACTGCTAAGTGCATGACATATGCTGTCTCTATTCCAGAAAAGCTAAATATATAAAATAGGATGGGAACTGTTACTAAACCTCCTCCAATACCAAACAATCCAGCAGCAAAACCAGCTGGTATTGCTGTAATTATCATTATTAAAATTAAGTAAATTATTTCCGACTGTGAAAGAATATCCAAAACTATCTCTCTAAAGAAATTGGATTAGTTTTTCTTACTTGATCCATTATATGATTTACTTTCTGCAAATCCGCATCTCTTATGCACATGTTTTTTGAGAGATATTGTTTCCATTCTTTCGATCCGTTTTGCCCATGAAATAGGCCAACTGTATGTCTCATAATATGGTTTAGTTGTACACCTTTTGATGTTTGTTCTTGGATATAAGGTATTAAATTTTCCATCACTTCCGCTCTAGTAGGAATATCTCTATTTTTAAAAATTTCTTTTTCAATTTCAGCAAGAAAATAAGGGGAATGATAAATTGCTCTACCAATCATTACACCATCAACTTTACTTAAATGATTTTTAATATCATCTATGGTTTTAATCCCTCCATTAATTATGATTTCATTATCTTTAAAATAATTTTTTAATTTGTAAACAAATTCATATTTCAATGGTGGAATATTTAAATTTTCTTTAGGGCTTAATTTTTTCAATAATGCTTTTCTTGCATGGATGATAAATTTTTGTGATCCTGCGTCTTTGGTTGTTTGAACAAATGATTTAAAAAAATTAAAATTTTCAACTTCATTGTAACCAATTCTTGTTTTTATTGTCACTGGCAATTTGGTGGATTTAACCATTGCTTCAATACATTTCGCTACAAGTTTTGGCTCTTTCATTAGGCAAGCGCCGAATTTATTTTTTTGAACTTTTTTACTTGGGCACCCTAAATTTAGATTTATTTCTTTGTATCCATAGTCTTCTGAAATTCTGCATGCCTCTGCTAATTCATTTGGATTTGAACCACCAACTTGAAGCGTAACGGGATTGGATATTTTTTTAAATGATAATAATTTTTTTCTATCGCCTCTAATAATTGCGTTAGCTACGATCATTTCTGTATATAAATTAATATTTTTACTAATTAAGCTTAGAAAGTAAATTTCGTGTTTATCAGTGCAATCCATCATTGGTGCGACTGAAACTGTTTTTTTCATTATCTATTCTGGTTTTTTTACTTCTTCCTCTAATTGAAGAGGTTCGTCTTTTTTATCTAAGTTTTCTTCTTTAATCTCTGGCTGGGATTGCTTGAGTTCATCCATAGCTTCTTTGGCCAAATTACTTTCGACAGGCTTAATATTCTTAATTTCAGGAGTAATTCTTTTAATTCTTTTTGAAGGTAGAATAGCAACTCCACTTTTAGAAACTTGACCTTTGTACAAGTTTTCAAAATCATCGTTCTCCTCCTCTTCATCTACTTCTAATTCTTCAACATGGTCTGGTTCTTTACGCAATCTTAAAATAGCATTTTTTTCTAACTCATCGATATCTATTTTGCCATCTCCTATTTCTCTTAAAGCTATAATTGTGTTTTTATCATTATCTTCGTCCACTAACATTGGTGAACCTGAATTTAATTGGGTTGTTCTCTCTTTTGCCAAAAGAACTAAATCATAATGATTTTCCACTTTTTCTAAACAGTCTTCTACTGTGATACGAGCCATGATGGAGAGTATATATTCAAATATTTTTAATAAATCAATTATTTTCTAGTTTAATTGGTTCTAAGGTTCCTCTAATCAATAGTAATAAGATTAAGGAAATCACAATATATATTCCTGAAATAAGCGCTATATTTTCAATCGAAAATCCGTAATCAATTAAAATACCAAAAACTGCAGTACCAAAGGCCGTTGAGAAAACCATAAATGCAGTTGTTAATGCCTTAATTGAACCAATGAATTTCACTCCATAGATTTCAGCCCAAGTAGAGGATCCAAGGACGTTGGCTAATCCATTTGAAACACCCACTAGACCTAAAAATATAAATGCAGTTATCTCATGATTAAATAAAAATAAAACAATCATCGCAAAAAGTAAGGGTAAATTCATCAATGAAATTAGTTTTCTACTGGTAAATTTATCAACTAAAAAACCAGAGAAAAATAATGTTATTATAGAAGCAATTGAATAAACCATGAATGCTTTTGGTATTGTGTAAACATTCCAAATTTTAGACTCAGAGATAAAAGATTGGTAAACAAATATACCAGTGGCGATCCATGGCATGGCTAACATATTTAATGAAATGATATAAAATCTAAAATCTTTTATTACCTCAATTCTTTTCCAGCTCTTGATTTTTATATCTTTTGAAATTTCGTTATCTTTTTCTCTTGAGTCTAGTTTTATCGTTTTTATAGTGCTCAAAACCACAAAAGGTAAAAATAAAATAATTATTAATGCTATACCTTGCCAAACAGTTCTCCATGAGTAAATAACAAATAAATAAGTGATAAAAATTGGTAAAATAAATTCTGCAGATGATAAACCAAACCATATTGTGCTCAGAGCTTTACCGCGTGATTTTTCAAAAAATCTTGAAACGGTAGTTGTTGAAGTATGACTCATCAGTCCTTGACCAGAAAATCTCATGAGAAAAATTCCTAGAGCTAATAAGTAAATATTGTTTATAAAAGAAAAAAATAATGATGAAAAAAATAAAAGAAGCACTACAAAAAAAGAATAATAAATTATTTGATATTCATCAATTTTTTTTCCTACCCATATCAAAATTAAACTAGAAAAAATTGTTGCTGATGCATAAATATTTCCAAACTGACCGTGTGTAATACCCAGTTCATCTCTTAGAGGTGCGTTAAACAAGCCCAAAAAAAAGCTCTGTCCAAAGCTAGAAAAAAATGTAAATATAAATCCGAATAATAAAACTTTTTTATTTATATTAAGGAGCATATGAGCAAAGTTTCATTTATAGGTTTAGGTGTAATGGGATATCCCATGGCAGGATATATATCAAAAGCTGGTCATGATGTAACTGTTTTTAATCGTACTAAATCAAAAGCTGAAAAGTGGGTTAAAGATTTTAAAGGTAAAATAGCAGAAACACCTAAAGAAGCAGCAAAGGACAGTGAATTTATTTTTACATGTGTGGGAAATGATAACGATCTTAGAGAGGTTACATTGGGAACTAATGGACTATTTCACTCTGCAAAAAAGGGAGCAGTTTACATAGATAACACAACAGCATCTGCGATTATTGCACGTGAGCTTTATAAAGAAGCAAAGAAAAAAGGATTTGATTTTCTTGATGCACCAGTGTCTGGAGGGCAAGCTGGTGCAGAAAATGGTGCTTTAACGGTTATGGTAGGAGGTGACGAAAGCTCTTATAAAAAAGCAGAACCAATTATTGATTGTTATAGTAAAAAAATAAAATTGCTTGGTCCAGCAGGAAATGGACAACTTTGTAAAATGGTTAATCAAATATGTATTGCTGGATTAGTTCAAGGTTTATCTGAAGCAATAAATTTTGGCTTGAATGCAAAATTAAACATGTATGATGTAATCGAGGTGATATCAAAAGGTGCAGCACAGTCTTGGCAAATGGAAAACAGATATAAAACTATGATAGAAGATAAGTTTGATTATGGATTTGCAGTTGATTGGATGCGTAAGGATTTAAAAATCGCTATGGAAGAAGCAAAGAAAAATAATTCCCCCTTACCTATTACCAAAATAATTGATGAATTTTATGGAGAGGTTCAAAAGCAGGGCGGAAATCGTTGGGATACATCAAGTTTAATTAAAAGATTTAGAAAATAGTGTCAGTAGAAAACATAAGTTATTACGAAGATTTTAAAGAAATAGAAAAAAAAATTTGGAGCTTGCTAGTTCGGGCTGTGAACGATAGAAATTCAGAATTTAGAACTCCAGTATTTATTTGTGGCAATGATAATGATCTTGACGGAAGAGTAGTAGTTTTAAGAAAAGCTGATGAGAAAAATAATTTTATTCAATATCATAGTGATATCAGATCATCGAAAATAGAGAAAATAAAAAAAAATCCAAATTGCTCTATACTTTTTTACGGAAAAAAAGAAAAGATACAATTAAGAATAAAGGCTGAATGTAAAATAAATTATAATAACGATATCACGAAGGACTCTTGGGAAAAAACAGGTCATATTAGTAGAAAATGTTATTTAGTTACAAATGGACCAGGTACATACTCTACAAAACCAACATCTGGATTAGATAATAAGTTCGATAATTTTGATTTTACTAAAGAAGAGAGTGAAGAGGGATATAAAAACTTTTGTGTTATTAGATGTGAAATTAAAAGTATTGAATGGCTTTATCTAGCTGCAAAAGGTCATCGAAGAGCATTAATTGACTTTAATGGATCTAAAAAATTTTCTTGGTTAGTTCCTTAAATTTTTTGTAACTTTATTTTTAGAGGTTCCTAGATTTACTTCATCAAAATAAACAATCATTTTTGGATAAGGTTTATCGCCGTTTTTTCTTTTCCAACCACTAACAAAAGTTTGATATATCCCGAAATCTAATCCTACTCCTCTTTTAGTATATGGAGTTAAATTCTTGATATTTTCCGAATTTAAAATCAATTTATTATTTACCCAAACTTTCATGAAACCGTCCTCTTCCCTGGAGAATCGACAATTAATTAATATATCTGTCCATTTGCCTTTCATATCATTTATTTTAAGGGCTTTTTTCATCTCAACATACTCCCCACTCCACATTCTTCCAACTTCTAACCACTCCCCAGTTCTATCTGTTACCATAAGAATAGGTTTCCAACCTCTCTCATAAAGTTGAGCAAAAGTAGTTCTAACTGGAGCTACTGATTGATAATCCTTTGGTAAATAAATTGATGCTGAATACCAATATTCTTTATTATCTTTTTGGTGTTTTTTAAATTGAAGCTCAGTTCTTTGTCTGTCTTTTTTACAATCATCATGTCCGCTGTCTTTACCGCAATCACCTAATCTTACTTCGAATCTGTAAGATTTTTTCCCAGATCTTACAGGGTGTCCATCTTTACTATTAACTAAATTCAGAGAATATTTTTTTTTGTGAGAGATGGTTTTTTTTTTCACTTCGGTATTAGATACATCTTTGCTGTTCTTAGCATCTAAAGAGGGAAAGCTTAAAATCAAAAAAATTAAAACAAAAAAACTATTTCTTATACTTTTTATAGTTGTCCACATAATGTTGGGCGTTCTCTTTAATATGTTTAATTTCTTCATCTGTTACTTGTCTGACAATTTTTCCTGGACTACCAAGGACTAAAGATCTCTCTGGGATAACTTTGTTTTCTGTCACAAGCGCATTGGCACCAATTATAGAATATTTTCCTATTTTCGCTTTGTTAAGTATCGTGCTTCCAATGCCAATTAAACAATCATTTTCTATAATACATCCGTGAAGCATTACTAGGTGACCTACAGTAACATTTTTTCCTATTATTGTAGGACAACCTGGATCAGTATGAACAACACTGCCGTCTTGTATATTTGACCCCTCGCCTATAGTTATAGGTTCTACATCACCTCTCAGAGTTGCATTGAACCAAATGTTAGCATCTTTTTTTAGTGTAACATTACCAATTAAAACTGAATTTGGAGCATACCAACTATCTTTGTCTATTTTTGGACTAATATTGTTGAAATTATAAATCATTATTATAATTATTATATTATGGTTCTTACAAAAACTCCAATATGCAATTTCGGTGAAAACCCACACTCTTTTAGTCTTAAAGGTGTGGATGAAAAAATTTATAAGCTTGAAGATTGTTTAGGTAAAAATGGAACAATTATAATGTTTATTTGCAATCACTGTCCTTACGTAAAAGCAATAATTAAAAATATTGTTGAAGATACAAATAAACTTAAAGAATTAAATATTAAAGCGGTAGCAATTATGTCAAATGATACAATAAATTACCCGGAGGACTCTTTTGAAAGAATGAAAGAGTTCTCAAAAATAAATAATTTTAATTTTCCATATGTAATTGATACAACGCAGGAAATTGCAAAAAAATACGGTGCAGTGTGTACTCCAGATTTTTTTGGATATAACGGTAATCAGGAACTTCAATATAGGGGAAGAATGCGAGAACTAAAAGAATTACAACCTGTGAATTCCGGTGAAAGTGATCTTTACAAAGCAATGAAGCAAATCTCTGAAACAGGAAAAGGTCCTGAGAAGCAAATTCCAAGTATGGGATGTAATATCAAATGGTTTAACTAATGTTTGTTGTAGTAACAAGAAACTTTCCGCCTGATGTTGGAGGAATTCAAATTTTGATGGAAGGTCTATGCAATTCCTTACTGTCACATGGTCCAGTGAAGGTTTTTGCATATCAATTTGAAAATTCTGAAGATTACGACAAAAGCTCTAAACTTAGTATTGAAAGAATATCAGGTTTTAAAATCTTTAGAAAATATCGTATGGCAAATTTAGTAAGTGAATATGTTCGACAAAACGAAGTAAGAGCTATTTTCTTTGATCATTGGAAAAGTGCTGAAAATTTAAAAGCTGAAATAATAAAAAATATCAAATCTTTTTGCTTAATACACTCAAAAGAAATTAATCATAACTCGGGATCATCTCTAAACAAAAGAATGATAAAATCTTTAAACAAAGTAAACTATGTAATTGCCAACTCAAATTTCACTAAAAATCTTGCGATTACTCATGGAGTCAAAGAAGCTAAGATAAATATCATTCATCCAGGATGTAATTACCCGATTGAAATAAAAGATGAATATAAAAAACAAGCTAAAGATATATTTGATAACGCATTTCCAAAAATTATTACAGTTGCAAGACTAGATAAAAGAAAAAGTCATCAGAATATACTTATGACTATTAAAAATCTTAAATCTAAATTCCCAAAAATTAAATATATTTCAGTTGGCGACGGTGAAGAAAAAGAAAACTTAAGTGATTTAAGAGATGAGCTTGGTTTGCAAAATGATGCTTTATTTGTTCATAAATCAAGTGAACAATTAAAGGTTGCCTTAATAAATGAAGCGGATTTATTTTTGATGCCATCAATTACTTATAAAAAATCTGTAGAAGGATTTGGTATCTCATTTATTGAAGCTGCTAGTTATGGTGTTGCTTCAATCGGTGGTTCAGAAGGTGGAGAATCTGATGCAATCAAAGATGGTCAAACAGGATATTTATGTGACGGAAAAGATTTAAATTCAATTTACGAAAAAATATTGAATTTTTTTGAAAAAGAAAATTATAAATTACTTGGCAATAACGCATTAGATTTTTCCAAAAATTTTAATTGGAAAAATATTGTTAAAAAATATATTCGCTTAATTTAATCTTTTTTGAAGCTCTTTAATTACTGTATCAACATTTAATTTTTGAAGATCATCAGCTTGAATTATTTTAAAATTTGAATTTCCAATACTCACTTTATCTGGTGTTGTGTGACTTCCAAATAATACGATCCCATCTTTGTTTAAATGAGAGCAAATATGGGCTGGACCAGTATCGTTTGAAATTACGAATCTTGCCCTATAAATTAAACTTATTAATGTTGCTATATCAATTGGCTTGTTTTCCTTTAAAACTACTTTGCTATTAAGCTGCAAGGCTTCTTCAACTTCTCCAGGTCCTGGTGCAACTAAAATTGAATATTTGTTTTTGAAAATTTGTTTTATCTTTCTTACTAGCTCCTTGTAATGTGGCCATTTCTTTTTTAAATGTTTTTTTGAACAAAATGGAAAAATTAAAATAAATTCATCATTAGTATATTTTTTTATTAACTTTAAAATATCTGAATTAGCCCAACTTAAATCTATAGTTTTCAGATATTTAGTTTTAATTCCTGTTTTTCTTAACTGTATTTCCATTCTTGGCAGAACTCCTTCTCGATCAAAATCTTTTTTATTTTGACCTGGGTCCAGTGCTTCCTCTGTAGATGACCATTGAGGTTTTTTTAATATAAATTTTCTGTAAAAATAAGTTCTGGCTGAATTTTGCAAATCAAACACACGAGAAAAATTATAACTTTCTAACAATTTTTTTAATCTTGAAAGATAAAAAATATTCCACCTTGGAAGTCGCTTATCGGTTATAACGCCATCTATATAAGGACAAGCTGACATGAATAATGTATACGGCTCAGAGGTTAATAGAAGAACCTTGTCATTAGGGAAATTAGACTTGATGTCTTTCATAGCGCCATTAGCTTGTATCAAATCTCCAAGTGAACCAAGCTTTATTATTAATATGTTTGACATTATGTATACTGCATATATTAAATGCTCTTACAAAGTCAAAATATTATGAAAAAAAACTTAGACAAAATATTGGCTGAAATATCAGCGGGTGAATTAATTGATAAAATAACCATTTTGAATATCAAAAAAGAGAAAATTACAAATAATGAAAAACTTGTCGAAATTGAAAAGGAATTAAAATCACTTAAAAATACTTTCAACGAAAAAATTATCCCAGATAAGTCGTTATCAGAGCTTATGGAGCAGCTAAAAAAAATTAACTCTAAATTATGGGATATAGAAGATGGAAAAAGAAGTGCTGAAAAAAACCAAAAATTTGATGAGCGTTTCATAGAACTTGCAAGAAATGTTTATAAATTTAATGATGAGAGAGCAAAAATTAAACTTAAAATTAATAACTTATTAGGTTCAAATATAAAAGAAGTTAAATCTTATGATTAATTATATTTTAAGCTAGGGATTTGAAATCTTAATTTTTTAGATAACTTCGGATCTACATTTGAAGTAATCACACCTTCTTTTTTTTTTAATTCTTTTAATATTTGTCCATCCGGTGAAACGATTAATGAATGTCCAAAAGTTTTTCTTCCATTATAATGTACTCCACTTTGGGCGGGGGCAAATATATAGCAAAAATTTTCTATTGCTCTAGCTTTCAATAAAGTATGCCAATGCTTTTTTCCTGTAGTTTCAGTGAATGCGGAAGGTACAGAAATAAATAATGAACCTGATTTTGAAAGTTTTCTAAACAAATTAGGAAATCTTAGATCATAACATATAGAGAGGCCCAACTTACCCCAGGGTAAATTATACGATTTAATTTTTTTTCCCTTTGAAAAAGTTTTAGACTCGTAATATTTCTCTTTTTTACTCAGTTTCACATCATACATATGTATTTTATCATAGTATGCTTTAATATTACCTTTAGGGTTAATAAGAATTGATCGATTTACAAGTTTTGTTTTAGAAATTTTAATCACAGCTGAACCAATTAAAATCCATTTTTTATTCTCTTTAGCTAATTTTTTAATTCCTTTTACATAAAAATCTTCTTGCATAGATTTACATTCTTTTAACAATTTTTTTTTATCCAAAGAAAAAATTGACGAAATTTCAGGAGTTATGATTAGATCTGATTTTTCCTTAATCGCTATCTTTATTAAATTAGATGTTTTTTTTAAATTATGTCCTATATTATCATTTGACTTTAATTGAATGCAAGAAACACGAAACATTACTTCATTATAGATGAAGCAAAATTCCATTTACAGTCAAAACTTGGTACATAAGCACCGGATAATTTAACATTTCCGAAGCTTTTTGCTAAAACTTTACACCAATTATCTACTTGTTTTGGTTTTTTGTCCTGACTTCCGACTTGGGCGGTTATTATTCCGCCTCTTTTAAGAATTCTTTTTAGACCCTTCATATTTTTTTTAGCTAAATCTATGCAATATTGATCATCATTTAGATCAACAAAAATTTTGTCATATTTTGAATCTTCTATGTCTTTTATACTTTTAAATGCGTCTCCCCAAAAGGTTTTTATTTTGTTGCTTTTTTTTACTTTAGAGCAAACTTTTGGTAAATGACGATAACAAACATCTACTATCTCTGGGTCCAATTCAAACCAATCGATAAAATTTGAGTTATTTTCCAAACAGGCTCTTGCTACTCCTCCGTCTCCTCCACCAATTATTGCAACATTGTTATTTTTTTTACTCAGATCATAACTAGATTTAAAAAAATTTGAGCTGTAAATTTTTTCATCTTTTTCTGCTACTTGTATTTCATGGTCTATAAATAGGGCGTGTCCAAATTCCTCTAAATCCATTATTTCAACAAATTGACCAACTTTAGATGTAAATTTTTCTAAAACATCTTTAACAACATAGAATTTTTTTTGACCCGGTGTACTATAAATATCATCGTAAAGACCTACGCTGCTTCGGTCAAAAGCATTAGTTACTACTCTTTTATGTTCAATCTCTTTTCTCAAAATTTTAAGTGCTACTTTAGGATTTACTTTTCCGCAGGTGAAGAAATCAAAGCTTATGACTCCTCTTTCTGGAAAAGTATGAAAACTGAAATGGCTTTCTGAGAGTAAAGCTACTAATGTAAATCCTTGAGGTTCAAATTTATGGGACGCAACATTTAGTATATGAACCTTAGCAGCTTTAGCAATCTTGTATATTACTTTTTCGTAGAACTCGGGTGAATAATCTTTTTTTACACCAAGAAAATCAATGGTTATGTGGTCACCAACTTTTATCATTAAAAATTATCCCTTTTTATAATTTTTAAATTTATCTAAGACAATTTTCATTTCTCTTTTTGAAAGAATCTTAGGTATTCCAATTCTTATGGCATTTATATATTGATGGCAAATATTTTCGATCTCCTGAGCTAGCTCAAAAGTCTTCTCTAAATTTTCTCCAAAAGCAACCTGACCGTGATTAGCAATCAAACAAGCTGTTCTATTTTTTAAAGCTTTGATAATATTTTTTGAAAGATTTTTTGTTCCAAAAGTTGCATATTTACTGCATTTAATGTCTTCTCCTCCAGCTACTGCAACCATATAGTGAAACGCTGGAATACTTTTTTGATGAGTAGAGATAGCTGTAGCACAAGTTGAGTGAGCATGAACTATTGCTTTAGCCTCTTTTTTATTCACATAAATATCTTGATGAAATCTCCATTCTGATGAGGGTTTTCCTTTTTTTTTATTGTAAATACCTTTTAGAGATACGAAGATAATATCTTTTGGTTTTAAAGATGAATACTTTCTCCCCGATGGAGTTATATAAAAACCATCCACACCTTTTTCTTTTGCTCTTGCTGAAATATTTCCGGATCTTAAAGCGGATAAATTAGTTATATTTAATTTTTTTGAATATTTTATTACTTCTGATTTAAGCTTACTCATTAAATTCTGGAAGATATATAATCTAAGATTTTTGGATTATAATATTGAAAACAAGTAGCAAGATCCATTCTGTGACCATCTTTAACAGGCTCTTTTTCATTGGCATGTTCCTTAAAACATTTTTGACCGTTGATTGTGTAGTCTTCTGAAATAATAATTCTTTCTAAACCAGGTATCTCATCAAGCCAGTCGGACAATAATCCTTCGTAACTATCTTTTGGATGTGTAAATGCAAGTAAAGGTAAATTTTTAGAACTTTTTATTTCATCAATTTGTGACTGTCTAACAACTGAGGGGCCTGGTTTTTTTTTTTTAAAACTCTCTAAAGCTGCTTTAGGGCCAACTTTTGCAGCTTTATATTTTTTTGAAATTTTGCCAAAACAAGCTTGATTGAAAGAAATACCTCCGCCTGCTGCATTAGGATGCTTAGCAAAAAGCATTAGTGTCATAAGCCCGCCACAGGAATGCCCGGTGACTATTATTTGTTTTTTTGGAACACCCATACTAACTAATTGCTCTATAAGTTTGATATTTGCATCAACCCTTTTTTCTAGTTTATGTTTTCCTTTATAAGGTCCTACGTATTTTTTGTGCCATAAAGGGTATTTCTCTAACATTTGATCACCTTCTAAATGATTGGTGCAAAAATTGTACACCATTATTTCTTTACCTTTTACTTTTTCCCCAATAAGTGATGCCATATTTCTTACATTACCAATCCAAGTACATTTATTCGTTTTTTTACTATCGTTAGAAGATTGCCCATGATTAAAAATAATTATTATTTTATTTTTAGGTTCAGTAATTTCCAATTTATCTACTTTAGTAGAAATTGGTTTTTTTAAGAAACCGCTGTTTTTTATATCATCGCTTCCAGCAAATGCTAAAGTAGGAAAGATTATGAATAGTAATAATATTTTTTTCATTTAAATAATCCTTTCAATCCTTTTTCTGATGCTTCACAAATGCCTTTTTCTGTTATTAATCCTGTTACTAGTTTAGCAGGTGTAACGTCAAAGGCGAGGTTTAATGACTTGCTTTTTTGTGGGTAAATTCTTACTTTTTTTACTTCATTATTTTCATCTATTCCTTCAATATATGATAGCTCTTCTGAATTTCTTTCTTCGATAGGGATTTGTTTGTGATCTTTGATGCTCCAGTCTATAGTCGAACTTGGTAAGGCTACATAAAAAGGAATGTTGTTATCTTTGGCCGATAAAGCTTTTAGATAAGTTCCAATTTTATTACACACATCACCATTAGATAGAGTTCTGTCAGTTCCAACAATACACATATCTACTTGTCCTCTTTGCATTAATATACCACCAGCATTATCGGTAATTACGGTGTTTGATATTCCCTCCTCATTTAATTCATACGAAGTTAAATTGGCTCCTTGATTTCTAGGTCTAGTTTCATCAACCCAAACATGAACTTTTATTCCTTTTTGATGAGCATGATAAATTGGTGAGGTTGCGGTTCCCCAATCTATAGTTGCCAACCATCCTGCGTTACAATGAGTTAAGATATTTACTGAGTCTTTTTTTTTGTTAGCAATGTCCTCAATAATTTTTAAACCATTCAAACCAATACTTTTGCAAAATTTTACATCTTCTTCTGTGATAGCTTTTGCCTCATTTAAAGCTATTTTTAAGATATCTTTTTCGTTTACTCCAGATAGCTTTTTCATCATTCTGTCTATTGCCCACTTAAGGTTGATTGCAGTAGGTCGTGATGCAACTAACTCTTCACTGGATTTTTTTAGAAAAGATAAATCATTTTTTTCAAATATAGATAAAACTAAACCATAGGCAGCTGTAGCACCAATTAATGGAGCTCCTCTCACCTCCATTGTTTTAATAGCATTAATTGCATCTGCTACGGTTTTTAAAACTTTAATTTCAAACTGATGAGGAAGTTTTGTTTGATCAATAATTTTTACGGTATTATTTTCAAACCAAATTGTACGGAATTTTTTTCCATTTATTTTCACTTTTTAAGAACTCTTCCAGCAATATGTTTTAGTTTTTGAATTGTTTTTTTTGACTGATACCTCGGTTGTGTAATTATAGCAGTATCTAAACAATCATTAGCTGGGTCATCTTTTGGATTAAACGCATGAAATGTTTTAATAATTTCGATTATCATGTTTTGTGCATTAGAAGCATTTTGTTTTAAAGTTTTGATTACAGTAGGCACATCTACTTCATCATGATCAGGATGCCAACAATCAAAGTCTGTTACCATTGCTACCGTGCAATATCTTATTTCAGCTTCTCTTGCCAGTTTTGCTTCAGGCATATTTGTCATTCCTATAACATCTGCTTTCCAAGTTCTGTACATTTTTGACTCTGCTAAACTTGAAAACTGAGGTCCTTCCATTACTAAATATGTTCCCCCCACTTGATGAGGTATTTTGCATTTAACTAAAGCTGACTCACAACACTTCATAAGTGCTGGACTAGTGGGCTTTGCCATTGATACATGGGCAACAATATCTTTATCGAAAAAAGTCTTAATTCTCTCAAAAGTTCTGTCTATGAATTGATCAACAATTACAAATGAGCCAGGTCTAAGATACTCCTGGAGTGATCCTACAGCGGAAACCGAAACAATATCCGTGACCCCCAATTTTTTAAGTGCTTCAATGTTCGCTCTAAAGTTTATTTTAGAAGGGCTAATTTTGTGTCCTCGACCATGTCTTGGTAAAAAATAGATTTCTTGTCTATTTAAAGTTGCGGATAAAATTCTATCAGAGGGATCTCCCCAATTGGTTGATACCTGTCTCCACTTGATATTTTCTAACCCTTCAACGCTATAAAGTCCACTACCACCAATTATCCCAAGAATTCTTTTTTTCATTATTTTAAATCTAACCTTTTTTTGCTAAATATTGAAGGGTTATGGACCTAAAACAATACATAAGATCGATTCCAGATTATCCTAAAAAAGGTATTTTATTTAGAGATATAACAACTTTAATAAAAGAACCAAAAGCATTTAATTTTGCAATAGATAAAATAATTGAAATTTCAAAAAAAATAAAATTTGACAAGGTTTCTGCCATAGAGTCTAGAGGTTTTGTATTTGCTTCTACTGTTTCCTATTTTACAAAAAAACCTCTTATTCTCTTAAGAAAAAAAAATAAACTTCCAGCAGAGAGGCATTCGATAGATTTTAAGCTAGAGTATGGAGAAGCTACCATAGAAGTTCATAAGGACTCTATAAAAAAAAACGAAAAAATATTAATTATCGATGATTTAATTGCTACAGGAGGCACTGCTGAAGCAGCAGCAAAATTAATTGAGATTTCTGGAGGTAATGTAGCTGGCTTTATATTTATAATCAATTTATTTGATCTGCCTGGTGAAAAACTTCTTAAAGAAAAAAATTATTTTACCGAAAGTCTAATAGAATTTCCAGGTCACTAAGAATGACGTTTAACAAAACTTTGAATATAATTTTTTAATTCAATTTTACCATAAATTTTATAAACCTTATTTTTAAGATTAAAACTAGTTAAAGCTGAAGCATATCTTTCACCAGGTCTTGATTTTAAAAAAACAATTTTTGATCCAAACATTTTTGCCAATTGTAAAATTGTGTAAGATTTTTTGTGCGAGATACTATAGTGTCTACAAGCATTTTTTTTCCAAGCATCGAAACATACATTTACAGTATCATCTATATGTGTAAATCTTCTTGATTGTGTGCCTGGCCTAACAACTGGTAAAGCTTTTTTCGCTTTAAATTTGTTCTCAAATATTCCAACTACTGTGGCCATTTTGCCTTTAGATATCTGGTTAGGTCCATAAACATTATAAAAATATATTACTTCGTACTTAAACTTAAACCATTTTTTTAAGTTCTCTAGTAATTCTAAATTTTTTGCTTTTGTAAAGGCGTAAGGGGATAAATTTTTATCATTTCCTTTATTTCCTAATGATGCCGAAGTAGCGGAGTAAATTAATTTTATATTATATTTTAAACAAAAATTAAAAACAGCATTCGACCCGATTGAATTAGAACTTATGCATTCATTCATATAAGGAAAACTTTGATATATTCTAGCAAACTCTCCAAAATGAAAAATTGCATTTATTTTTCTTGGTTTTGTTATATATTTTGAAATATTTTTTGTCTCTCCTTTTACATATGTAACTCTTTTATTCTTAATATGATTATTTTTTGAGCCTGAAGAATAGTTATCTAAGCTTAAAATTTGAAAATTGGTTTTTTTTAAAAGTAATTTAATTAAATTTGAGCCTACGAAACCTGCTCCTCCAGTAACTAACATTGTTTTTGAGTCTTTCATTTAATTAAAAATATTTAATATTATATAATTCAAAAATCAATCTAAACTTGGTCTATACCAGGATTTTTTGCCTAAAAATGAATTTAAAATTCCAGAAAGTCTTTTCAAATAAATTTCTGATTTCCTTTTATTAAAAAAATAAAAAATTAAATATTTAAACAGAGCTGATAATAAATTTGGAAATATTTTTATAACTGAAAAAACTATTCCAAAATGTTTTTTATTATAATAAAATTTTGACCACATCCAATGCCAATTTCTAGATAATTCGACTGTATAGTTTATTTTCTCATCATGTGAACTTGCGCCCTTGTGATAAATCTTAATATTAGGATTAATAAATATTTTTTTATTTTTTTTTCTTACTCTTTTACATAGATCTATATCTTCTAAATACATAAAAAAATTTTCATCAAAATAACCAATTTCGTTAAATTCACTTAAATTCAAAAATAATGCGTAGCCTTTGAGGTATTCTACTTGTGAAATTTCTGTTCCTTGTTTGCCAGGACCAACAATTGCAAATTCTTTGGTCTTCTCCAAAAACTTGAAAAAATTTAGAATGGCTTCTTTATCTAAAAGTGTATCAGGATTTAAAATTAATGCGTAATTTGTTTTAACTTCTTTTAAACCAATATTATTTCCTTTAGCGTAACCTAAATTTTCTTTAGCAAGCAAACATCTAACATTATTGTAGTTTTGCTCAATCTGATTTTTAAATTTATTTCTATTTGAGTTTTCTACTACAATCACCTTGATGTTTTTGTCTATAGTACTAAGACAGCTTTTTAATTTGTTGTCGCTTTGAAAACAGGTGATAATTATTGTTAAATCAGTAAAATTCATTTTATACTATTTGATTTAAAAAGATATTTATCTTATTAATTGATCTAGTTTAAGTAAATATATCATTTTAAATGAAAAAAATTGTAGTTACTGGTGGTCTTGGTTTCATAGGTAGTAATTTAATTAATTTATTACATAAAAGAGGGTTTTTTGTAATTAATTTAGATAAAAAACAATTCTATTCTTCTGATTTTAATATAATCAATAAAAAAAAACATAATTATAAATTTTTCAAAGTTGACATAAATCAAAGAAATAAAGTCTTAAGAATTTTAATGAAGTACAAACCCGTCGGTATTTTCAATCTTGCCGCTGAAACACATGTTGATAGATCGATAGATGATGCTTCAAACTTTATTAAAAGTAACTTGTTTGGTGTTTACAATTTATTAGAAGCTATAAGAAGTTATCAATCAAAAGTGAAAAAAAATATTCGTCTGTTACATATTTCTACAGATGAAGTTTATGGAGATATTTTAGGTGGGAGAAGATCGAATGAAAATTTTCCTTATAAACCGAGCTCACCCTATTCGGCTACTAAAGCTGGAGGAGATCATCTTATTAATGCTTATTGTAGAACTTACGGGTTAGATATAACAATTTCAAATTGTTGTAATAATTATGGCCCCGGCCAGTATCCTGAGAAGTTAATACCAAAATTAATTTTTTGTATTAAAAACAATAAACCTCTAGAAATCTATGGCAAAGGTAAAAATATTAGGGAATGGATTTATGTTGATGACCATTGCGAAGCCTTATTAAAAGTTTTTAACAGAGGCAAAAAGGGTGAAAGTTATAACATTGGAACAGATTTTAACTTATCAAATCTTAATTTAGCCAAAAATATTTTAAAAATATCAAAAATGAAAAATATATTAATAAATAAAAAATCTAAAATTAAATTTGTAAAGGATAGACCTGGTCATGATTATAGGTATGCCCTTGATAGTAAAAAAATTAGAAAAAAACTTAAATGGGTTCCAAAAACTAATTTCAATAAAGGCATTTTATTAACAATAAATTGGTATCTAAAAAATAAAAAATTTTCGTCAAGTTTTTCAAAAAAAATTGATTTAAGAAGAATCGGATTGTTAAAATGATCAAAAAAGGAATTGTCCTTGCTGGTGGAATGGGAACAAGAATGAGTCCTTTAACAAAGGCTATTAATAAACAATTACTTCCAGTTTATGATAAACCTTTAATTTTTTACCCTCTATCAATTTTAATGCTCGCGGGCATTAAAAATATTTTAGTAATAGTAAATAAAGGTCAACTAAATCAATTTAGAAAAATACTTCCTGAGAAAAATCACCTAGGTATCAACATACAATACAGAGAGCAAAAAAAACCAGAAGGTCTCCCTCACGCTTTTATTTTGGGTGAAAAATTTATAGGAAAAGATAATGTGTCATTAATTTTAGGTGATAATTTTTTTTATGGCCAAAGCCTAACTAAGATTTTAAAAAAAAGCGTTTCATTAAAAAATGGAGCTAAAATTTTTTTACATCCTGTGAAAAGACCTCAACTTTATGGTGTTGCATCTATTAACAATAAACAAAAAGTTGTAACTTTAACTGAAAAGCCAAAAACACCTAAATCAAACCTCGCCGTAACTGGACTATATTTTTTTGATAATAACGTTGTGAAATTTTCAAAAAAAATAAAGCCTTCTAAAAGGGGTGAATTAGAGATTATTGATTTATTAAATATTTATAAAAAGAAAAAAAAATTAAGTGCTGAATTTATTGGTAGAGGTGGAGCTTGGCTTGACACAGGGAATATAAAAGATTTTTATGATGCAACAAATTTTGTTTCAGCGATTGAGAACAGACAAGGTCTTAAAATTGCATGTCTAGAGGAAATTGCACTAAATAACGGTTGGATTAAAAGGAAAGATATTAAAGAAGCAATAAAATTTTATGGTAATTGTGAATATTCGTCATATTTAAAGAAAATATGAAAATAAAAAAAACAAAATTTAAAAATCTATTGCTTTTCGAGGGTGAAAAATTTATCGACTCCCGAGGATATTTTAGGGAATTATATAAAAACAATTTTTTAAAAAAAAAAAATTTTATATTTTTATGTATGTCTAAATCAAAAAAAAATGTCTTAAGAGGATTGCACTTTCAAAAAAACAAGCAACAAGAAAAATTTGTATCGGTTATAAAAGGTAAAATTTTGGATGTGGTGGTCGATTTAAGAAAAAATTCAAAAACATTTAAAAAATTTTTTAAAGTTATTCTTTCAGAAAAAAATTGTAAGGCCCTGTTTATTCCTAAAGGATTTGCTCATGGTTTTCTAGCATTAGATAAAGAGAATATAATCGTATATGGAAACACAAATTATAGATCCAAAAAAGATGAACAGGGTATATTGTGGAACGATAAAACCTTGTCTATTACTTGGCCAAATAAGAAATTTATTATTTCTGCAAAAGATAAAAAAAATCTAACATTTCAAGAATTTATAAGTAAAAAAATAAATTTATAATTATGCAGACCTTAAAAATGTTTTGTTTAGATCTTCATGACAAAGATTTTGATAAAATTTCCTCTCTAGGTTATATCCCAGTTGGTCTTGGGGAAGGAAACTTCAATAAACAGTGGATGAGAGATAACACGGGAGAAAATATTTCTCATAAGAATAAAAAGTATGGTGAGTACACATTCCATTATTGGTTTTGGAAAAATATGTTGAGAAAAATAGAAGATAATACATGGATTGGTTTTTGTGCCTATAGAAGATTATGGTCCCAAAATAAAGATAACCAGATGATAACAAGTAAAAGAGATGTTTTAAAAGAAGTGCCTGAGAGGTGGAGTAATAATTCAGTAATTTTAGGACAACCTATACATATGGACGGATGGACTTCGATGAAATTAATTAAGCACGGATTGAAAAGTTTATTTTCTGATCCCAAATTTATTTTAAAAAAAAATAGAAATTTGAAGTTTCATTTTGACTCATATCATGGACATGGAAATCTTGATAAAGCAATTGATTTGCTAGACATGAGGGAAAAAGAGGACTTCAGAAAATTTATGAATGAAAATAATAGTTTTAATAGAGGAAATATGTTTATTTGTAATTCAAAAAAAATGATTAACAATTATTATGAATCAATTTTTCCTTGGCTCGAAAGATGTGAAAAAATCTTTGGCCTAGATATTAAAAATGAATATGGAAGTGACAGAATTTATGGTTTCTTAGCAGAAAGATACTTGTCTTATTGGTTTAATAAGTATGCAAATGTAATTGTTTGGCCAATAATTTTTTATGACATAAGTAAGAATGATTTTAAATGAAATGAGATGTAAATTTTCTAAAATAAAATTAAAGCCTTTTATGTCATTTGGGAAAATGCCAATGGCAAATGGTTTCTTATCGAAAAAAGATTTCCATAAAGAGTTTTTTTATAATTTAGAAGTTGGTTTTAATAAAAAAAATTATTTATTTCAGGTTAATGATCATCCTAAGTCTCCACATATTTTTAATAATAATTATCCTTTTTACACAAATAAATCGAGGATTATGACTTCCCATTTTAAAAAGTACTTTCTTTGGGCGAAAAGAAATTTCTTAAAACGCAACTCAAAAATAATAGAAGTCGGATCTAACGATGGAACTTTTTTGAAAAATTTTAAAAAAAATGGTTTTCAACATTTAGGTTTTGAGCCATCCTCTAATGTAGCTAAATATTCGAAAAAGATAAATAAAGTAAATGTTTGGAATAAATTTTTTAATGAAAAAAATTGCAAAAAATTATCAAAATTTAAAAATTCAACTGACCTAATTTGTGCTGCAAATGTTATAAGTCATATTCCTAATCTGAAAGATATGATTAGAGGAATTGATATATTGCTCTCTAAAAAAGGGGTCTTCATATTTGAAGAACCATATTTGGGATCTATGTTTAGTAAGATATCTTATGATCAAATTTATGATGCTCATATTTTTATTTTTTCTTTGCACTCCGTAAGGTCAATTTTTAGTGAATATGATTTTGACCTAATTGATGCTCTACCTCAAAAAACACATGGGGGATCTATGAGATACGTAATAGCGAGAAAAGGAGAGAGAAAAATAAAAAAAAGTGTTACAAAATTGATTAAAAATGAAAAGAAGCAATGCTTAGATAAAATTAGTTCATGTTTAAAATTTAAAAAAAATTGCCTTAAATCAAAAAGTAAATTTCAAAACCAAATTTTTTCACTTAAGAAAAGTGGAAAAAAGATTTATGGTTATGCAGCTTCTGCAAAAAGTTCTACAGTTTTAAATTTTTGTAGAATTGATAACAAATATATTGATTATGTTGTCGACTCCACAAAAGAAAAAATTGGAAAATATACACCTGGAACACATATACCAATAGTTTCAGAAACATTTTTTCGTAAAAATTATCCCGACATAGTTATATTAAATTCTTGGAATCATAAAAAAGAGATTATTTCCAAAGAAAAAAAATATGTTAAAATGGGGGGTAAATTTATTTCTCATGTTAAATAAAAATAAAATAATAGTAACAGGTGGTAGCGGTAGATTTGGTTCTGTCCTAAGAAAAAATGTAAAAAAAAATTATTTTTTTCCAAAAAAAAATGAATTAAATATATTAAATTTAAAATCTATTATTCGTTACTTTAAAAAAATTAAGCCAAAAACTGTTATTCATTTAGCCGGTTTATCAAGACCTATGTCCTTACATGAAAAAAAGATAAATGAGAGCATTTCATTAAATATAATAGGAACAAGTAACATTGTCATTGCTTGTGCTAGATTTAAAGTAAAACTTATTTATTTTTCAACAAGTTATGTTTATCCTGGCACTAAAGGGAACTACAAAGAAACTGATCCATTATTACCTACTAACAATTATGCTTGGTCAAAGCTAGGTGGAGAGTCTGCGGTTCACCTTTATAAAAACTCATTAATTCTAAGAGTCAGTATGACAGAAAGACCTTTTGTTCACAAATCTGCTTATGCAAATATGATAACAAATTTTATTTTTCACGATGATTTTATAAAGATGTTCAAAAAAATTATGCATAAAAAAGGTGTAATAAATATAGGGGGAAAATCAAACTCTGTTTATAATTTTGCAAAGGCAAATAAACTTAAAGTGAAAAAAATTTATTTGAAGAAAAGTCAGTTTTCAAAAATGCCAAAAAATTGTTCAATGAGTTTAAATAAACTCAACAAATTACTTAAATAAACTTTTATTTTTAATTTTATTGGTAGCGAGGGGCGGATTCGAACCGCCGACCCCAGGCTTATGAGTCCTGTGCTCTAACCAACTGAGCTACCTCGCCATAATGGGATTTATAATATATATATGGATTTAAATCACTAAAATTACAAAATCAAAAAATGAGTATATTATTGATTTTTGGATTACAGAGTAAGAATAATACCGAATACCGCTACAGCTGATACTGCTGCAGCTGAAAGAATAAGATTGTTTTTTTTCTCTTTTTTTTCTTCGTCTTTCATTCTCTCAACTAGGTCAGTAAGATTAACCTTTTTGCTTCTAGAGTTAGACTCCTCTTCAGAGTAAAAATTTTCTTGTTTATACTTAGGTTGTGCGCTCATACTTCAATACTATTAAACCACTTATAAAAAATAATGGTAGAGGTAATTTGTTCAATTTGGGGAATCAGTAAATATTTGGGGGCTTTAGAGCGTTTATTTTGGGTTATTAGAATTATTCTAAATTATGATTTTAAATGATTGGTAATTCCTTTTCGCATTTTTTCAATAAGTTCATCAATATCTTTTTTTTCGCAAATAAAAGGTGGGGCAATGATTAATGCATCTCCAGTAGGTTTGATATTTACGCCTGCATCGTAACATTTTTTATAGACATTAAAACCTGCTTTACCTGGTTTATCACGCATGGAGATATCAATACCTCCCAGTAAACCATAATTTCTAATACTATCAATACAACTTAAATCTTTGAGAGAATGTAATCCATCCTCAAAATAACTTGATAACTTTTTTACTCTATTAAAAATATCTTCTTTTTCAAATATTTTTTGTACTGCTATTGCTGCAGATACAGCGACCGGAATTCCTGAATAAGTATATCCATGAAATAATTCCACTGCTCCCTCTGGTGAAGCATCCATAACAGATTGATAGATTTTTTCTCTCACAGCTACAACGCCCATAGGAACTATTCCATTTGTTGTTGCTTTTGCCATTGTAATTATGTCTGGTGTTACACCAAATTCTTGAGCCGCAAAAGCTGATCCGGTTCTACCCCAACCTGTCACAACTTCATCGAAAATTAAAAGAATTCCATATTTATCACAAATCTCTCTTAATCTTTGTAAATAATTTTTAGGAGGAATTAATGTACCAGTTGAACCTGCTATAGGTTCTACGATACATGCTGCAATATTTTCGCCACCTAATTTTTTTGCGATCACTTCCAAGTCTTCAGCAAGTTCTGATCCAGTGTCTGGTTGACCTTTAACAAATTTATGCTCTGATAAAAAAGTGTGCCTCATATGCTCTACTCCAGGCATTAAAATATTTTTAAATTCTTTAGAATTGTTTGGAATGCCGCCCACTGTGAGCGCTCCGATATTCATTCCATGGTACCCTCTTTCTCTTCCTACAAATTTAAATCTATTTGTTTGACCAATTGATCTAAAATATGCGACTGATATTTTAATAGCAGTTTCTACTGCAGTAGATCCACAGATGGTATAAAAAATTCTGTTAAGATCACCAGGAGTTTTTTGTGCAATCATTGTGGCTAACTCGAAAGATCCACCATAACCTTGTTGAAAAGGCATCGTATAATCTAATTTTTCTAATTGGTTTTTTATTGCTTCTATAATCTCTTTCCTTCCATGACCTAGCGGGTTACAATACAATCCTGAACTAGCGTCTATTAAAGTATTCCCTTGATGCGTTTTAAGGTAAATTCCTTCGGCCCCAATAATAAGTCTAGGATTCTTTTTAAAATCTTTATTAGATGAAAATGGCATCCAATGCTCATTTAAAGAATTAGGTATTTTTGACTGAAATGATGTACTCACAAATAAATTATAGCAAAGTAATATTTTGAATGCTATCTAAATATTATGAAAAAATTAAAAAATTGGGATAACCAAACTTGGTTATCCTCAAAAAATTATATTCATCAGTTCAATAAATTTTTAAATAAAAAGGCAAGATTTAATAAAAATACAAAAATAATAGATATTGGATGTGGTAGAGCAAATATAATAAGTAACTTACAAAAAAGGCAAAAATTCAAAGAAAAACCAATTGGCCTAGATATCGTAAAAAATAAAGGGATAAAGAAAAATATAATTTTTAAAAAAAAAGATGGATACAATTATCTAATAAAAAAAAATAAAAAATATGACTTAATTATATTGAAACAAACTATTCATTTTTTCTCGCCATCAAAGTTGAAGGCGCTGTTAGATATTGCAAAAAAAAGATTGGAAAAAGGAGGAAAAATATTAATTTTTTCTCTTAAAACCAAAAATAATAAAATTCCTTGCTTTGAAAAGATGAAACAAAAACTTGATGATAGCCTTAAGAGAGACGAAAAATTATTCAAAATAATTAAAAAAAAATTTAAAAGAACTAATGAGTCTTATTTTAATTTTAAAGTGAATATCTCAAAGCAAAAATATTTAAAGATGGTAAAATCAAGATACATATCTTGCTTGCTTGATTTAAATAACGATGAAATTTCAAAAGGTATCAGTGAACTTCGATCTAAATATAAAGATCAAATAAAATTCACTGATGCCTTAAAATGTATTTCTTACAAAAAATAATTATTTACCAGGTTCTTTGTATGAGGATGCCATTTTCTGAGCAGTTTTAGCTATTTCATTTAGATTTACGTCCTCTAAAATCGTAAAATCTGAAACAGCACCACTAGAAACAGCAACCATTGCAGCTGCAGCAGCTTGTTCAAAAGTTCCTTCAATCACCGCCATAAAATCGTATTTTCCTCTTAGGCCTGAGTATTGAGTTACTTTAGCTCCTACAGAAGCAGCAAGTGCAGATGTAGCAGCTTTTCTGTCTGTAGATGGATTGCTTACAAATCCACCAAGACCTTTAGCTGTGTAACATCCTAATGTATAAAATTTTGCCATTGTTACCCCTTTCTTACTTCTCGATTACAACTGTACCAGAGTGAGGATCTGTTACTCCCAAATCTGGTGACAGTTCTTCCAAAGTGTGCCGAAGTGTATCCAAAAATTCAATCATCTTTGGTCGCGCTTTAGCAATGTCATCTTCAGAATTCCATTCTCCAATCATAAAAAATTCGTTAGGCTTTGTCTCAACATACTTAGCTGAAGTCTGCCCATCGAACTTTGGCATGTCATCAATTTTTTTTAAATATTCCTCTCTGTTAGATGATTTTACTTTGCACCTAACTATATTCATAAACTTTGCCATGTATCTCCTTAAACGTAAATTTTGTCTGCCAAACCGTAACAAAGAATAGCACTGATAATAACTAAAACTAGTGGAGCATAAATTCCATCGTTTCTAGTTTTTTTAGTCAAACCTGTTTTATCAATTTTTAATGTATAAAAATTTACAACTAATATCGAAACATTCATTATAAAGACTAAGTTAAAGAAAGCCCAGGTAGCCTCTACACCGCCTGATCTAATGAAAGCGATATATATTGCCATTAAAACAGTAGCAATCATGAATGAGCCTGCAAATCTCGTGATTAAAGTGGCAGTTTTATCTACTCCTCTACCCTTTAGAAATTTTTTAGTATCAAAGACCAATTGGTAAGCGTAGCTGCCAACTATAATAAAATGAGCTAAGTAAATTATTAAATAAAATGCGTTTCCAAATTTATCGATCATAAATATCCTATGCGTTATAGTCCATGACTTGATCTGTGCACTCAACAAATTTATGAGGAGTGAAAAAATCATTCATTTGACCTAATTGATTAATAATTGCTTGCTCATCTTTTCCTTTCCACCAACAATACATCTCCATTGTATCTCCCGGTGTATTCCAAGTCATTTGACAAGCAGCGTTGTCACTTTTCATACTCTTAATAATATCCTCCATCTTCATAGAAGCCACTGTATCAGTAAATTTTTTCTTCATTTCAGCAGACTTAAAAGTATGCGTTACCATATAGTTTTTCATTTTTCCTCCTTTATAGATTTATTTTTGATAGCTCATATAACTGAGCACTATCTACACATTCTGCATAAATCGCTTTAGCTGTAGGATTGTTCCCAGTTACAAACTCTTTCATCCCAGCTTCGTTATGAACATTAACTTTAAATAACATTCCGCTTTTATCAGGAATCATAGCCCCGACGGTTTTTTCTGGGTAAGCAACACTCTTTCTAACGCCCATACCTTCATCTGATTGCATCCAGCTAGTAAAAGTTTCTAATTTGCCCTCTTTGAATTTAAGATGTACTAACATTTCTTTTTCCATTTTTTTTCCTTTTATTTAAATTCCTTTAATTATTATTCCATTGGCAACTGAATTTGCTAATCGAATTGGTTTTACCGGTTTATATTCCTCGGAGTCATACCACTCTAAAGCTTTTTCATAAGTTGGAAATTTAATTACTACTGTTCTAGGGTATTTCCACTCACCATCTATAACTTTGTACTCGCCGGCACGTACTAGGTATTCACCTCCGAATTTTTGAACAGTCGGTAACACCTTACCAACGTATTCCTTATAAGCTTCAGGATTTTTAACGTCTATATTAGCTATCACGTATCCACTCATGTCTATCCTGCATAAATTGTTCTGGATAGTTTTTCAATTTTTTCCTCTGAACCTTTAATTTGCTTATATATAAATTTATTACACTCAGTATTTTTAGATTTATTAAAAGGCTTACCGTAAACTTTATCTACATAAATATTCATACCTTTATTCATTTCATCATCTTTTACGCCTTCAGATTCAAGATACTCCCTTATTACTTTTACCGAAGCTAAAGCTAATTCCATATTTTTAACTTCAATAGTTTCTGCAGGCAAGACTGCTGTAGCGCTATAGTGTCCTAAACACTCTATTGTTTTTTCTTTTTGAGCTTTTGTTATATGTCCCGCGGCTATCGCTGAGCCCATAAATAACAGAGTTGCAATTAAAATAAATTTAAATTTCATAAGTAAATTTTAATTAAATTTAGAATAGTTTAACTATGTTAAAATTTAATTACAGGTATGCAAATTGTCTACAACTTGAAGATGATTTATTTCCAATTTGGCTTGGTTTTACTTAAAAAACTATTAATTCCAATTTTTTTATTTTCGCTATCTAGAAGATTAAAAAACTCTTTTCTTTCTAAGATTATACCTTTTTTTTGAGAAATTTCTGAATTAACTAATTTTTTAATTATTTCTAGAGATTTTCTTGGTTTTGAAGAAATTTTATCTAAAAATTCATTGGTAAAATTTTTAAAGTTTTCTTTTGGCACTATTAATGAAACAATTCCATATTTAAAAGCTGTTTCAGAATTAATAATGTCGCCAGTCATGGCTAAATATTTTATATTTTGGTTTGATGTAAATTTTTTTAGTTTTTGTGTACCGCCAATTCCTGGAATGAGTCCTAAATTTATCTCTGGTAAACCAAATTTGGCATCAACACTAGCTATGATTATATCCGTTGACAAAGCTAATTCAAAACCTCCACCAAGAGCATAGCCATCTACGAATGAAATTATTGGAATGTTTATTTTAGCTAACTGGTCTACAAATGAAAATAATTTATTTTTCTTTGCCTGTTTTGAATTAAGGTTTTTAAGTTCTTTTATATCGGCGCCAGGTGAAAAAAATTTTGAATCACCAGTTATTCCAATACATTTAATTTTTTCGATTTTATTTAGTGATTTTGCAGCAAAACTTATTTCTTTAAGGGTTTCCTGGTCTAGGCTATTATTTTTGTTGTTAGCAATTTCTATAACAGCGTAATTTTCTCGATTTTCTATCTTAATATTTTTATAATTCATATATATAGAATATAAATTTCAATATGACAGAGCAACTAATTATATTAATAGAAATTATACTAATTGATTTAGTTTTGGCAGGAGATAACGCCATTATAATAGGTATGGTGGCATCAAAATTCGATTCTTCAGAGAGAAATAAAATTATTTTTTGGGGTATAGGAGGAGCTGTAATTTTAAGAATATTTTTTACTTTTATTGCCGCCTATCTATTGCAAATAACTGGATTAAGACTAATTGGTGGAATATTGCTACTTTATATATGCTACAAACTTTACAGAGATGTAATTCAAAATAAAATTGAAGAAAAAAATTTAGAAATTGATAACTCAAATTTTAAAAAAGCAATTTTAACTGTTATTTTAGCTGATGTTACTATGAGCTTAGACAATGTACTTGGAGTAGCAGGAGCAGCCAAAGATCACTATACTTTGTTAGCTTTTGGTTTAGGTCTATCGATATTACTTATGGCTTTTGCTGCTAACTATACGGCGAAACTAATAAAAAAATACTCTTGGATAAGCTGGGTCGGTTTATTGGCTATTTTAATTGTGGCTATTGAATTAATCTATACTGATTTAAAAATTTTATTATGAAAAAAATTATAATAACTTTTCTTCTTTTTTTAATTCAACCTTCTTTCGCCGCTGATTTTTTTGGAAATTTTCAACAAGGGTCCTTTATTCTTGGTAAAACAAATCCAGGTTCTAAAGTTAGCATTGATAGAAGGGAAGTTAGAGTTACTAAAGATGGATATTTTGCATTTGGCTTAGATAGAGATAGAAAAAACAATATTTTAATCAAGATAATAAAAGATAATGATACTGAAATTATTGAAAAAAAAATTTTAAAAAGAGAATATAAAATTCAGAGAATAGATGGACTACCGTCCAAACAAGTTACACCTCCTCCGGAAGTATATGATAGGATTAAGAAAGATAATATTTTGATTGGAAAAGCTAGAGCTATAGATAGTCCATTAATTTTTTTTAAGAATAAGTTTATTTATCCTATCGAAAAATACATAATCACTGGTGTGTATGGAAGTCAAAGGATTTTAAATGGTAAACCCCGTCGACCTCACTATGGTGTTGATTTTCATGCACCGGAAGGTACCGAAGTAAAAGCGATGATGGATGGTACTGTTACTCTTGTAGAAAAAGATATGTATTTTACAGGAGGTACAATCATATTTGATCACGGTCACGGTATAAGCACTTTGTTTATGCATATGAAAGATATAAATGTAATAAAAGGACAAAAAGTAAAACAAGGCCAAGTTGTAGGAACTCTTGGAAAAACTGGTAGAGCTACAGGTCCTCATTTAGATATACGTCTCAATTGGTTTGATATAAAATTAGACCCCATGACAATATTGAGATGATATGGAATACTTACAATTAATTAGTTTATCATTATTAGAATTTATTTTTTTTACATTGGTAATTCTTCTGGCTTCATGTGTGAGAGGATTTAGCGGATTTGGTTTCTCTGCATCTAGTGTTTCATTATTATCATTTATAATGCCTGCAAAAGAAATTGTGCCGATAATTTTGCTATTAGAGATCGTAGCCAGTTTTTTTATGATACCAAGTATAATAAATAAAATTAATTGGAGATTTGTTCTATTTCTGTTATTTGGGGTAATTATAGGCACTCCAATTGGTGTAAGATTATTGGCATCACTTGATCCTAATTTAATGCATTTAATTATTTCTTTAACAGTTTTAATTTTTGCCTATTTGCTTTTAAAAGGTTACAAAAATAAAAAGTTAAATCATAATGTTTCAAAGTTTTTTGTTGGCGGGATAGCTGGGACAGTAAATGGATTTGGTACTTTGGCAGGTTTACCTATTGCATTATATTTCTTAATTATTGCCGCTGAACCAGCTGTAATAAGAGCTTCTTTAGCTGCATTATTCTTCTTTACTGACGCATATGCATTAGTGCTTGGCTACTTTAATGATATTATAAATTTGAAAGTTTTTTACAGATCAATTCCTTTATTTTTTATTATCCCTGTTGGTGTCTCAATAGGTACTAAATTTTTCAAAAAAAGCTCTGAAAATGATTATAAAAAATATATTCTTTATTTTTTAATTGTTATTTCTATGTTCGGCCTAATGAGAGCTTTATTTACTTAATCAAGAGTGAAATCAGATTGATAATTTTTTAAAAGTGATTTGTCTTGTTCATTTTTTTCTAAAATAAAATTTTCACATACCAATATATCGAGATTTGTACCCATAAAACACTTAAAAGCATCCTCCACTTTGCAAACAATCGGCTCACCTCTTATATTAAAAGATGTGTTAACAAGTACTGGAAAGCCTGTTAATAATGAAAAATTTTCAATTAATTCGTAATATTTTGGATTAGTTTTCTTGTGCACAGTTTGAATTCTAGCAGAATAATCTACATGTGTAACAGCTGGAATATTAGATCTTTTGATATTTAATTTTTCAATACCAAATAATTTTTCTTGATCAGGACTCATAGGAATCCTCAAATTTTTTTTAACATTTGCCACTAAAAGCATGTACGGGCTACTATTATTGATTTCAAACCATTTACCTACCTGTTCATTCAATACAGATGGTGCAAAAGGTCTAAAGCTTTCTCTAAATTTAATTTTCATATTTAATTCTTTTTGCATTTTTTCAGATCTTGGATCTGCTAAAATAGATCTTGCACCTAAGGCTCTTGGTCCAAATTCCATTCTTCCTTGAAACCAACCAACAGTTTTACTGTCGGCAATCTTCTCTGCAACTACTTTGCAAATATTTTTATCATCTACTTTTTTATAATTAGCTTTTAAATTTTCTAATTCAGTTTCAATATGTTCATTGCTATATCTTGGACCAAGGTATGAACCTTTCATACTATCAGATAAATTTACATTTCTTTTTTTATCTAGTTCTTGATGCCAGTACCCTAAAGCCGCACCCAAAGATCCACCTGCATCTCCAGCTGCAGGCTGTATCCAAATATTCTTGAAAATTCTTTTTTGCAAAATTTTCCCATTTGCAACACAATTCAAAGCAACTCCTCCAGCTAAACAGATATTTTCGATTTTATAAGTTTCGGAAAGATTTTTACATATTTTTAAAATTATTTCCTCTGTAACAGATTGTATTGATGCTGCAATATCCATGTGAAATTGGTTTAAAAGATCTTTTTCTGGTTTACGAACGGGAGAACCAAATAAATTTGTAAATTTTTTATTTGTCATTGTAAGTCCTGTTGCGTAATTGAAATAACTCATATTAAGTTTAAAAGATCCATCAGGCTTTAAATTTATTAAATTTTTTAAAATTTTTTCCTTGTATTTGGGTTTACCATAGGGGGCTAAACCCATTAATTTATACTCGCCACTATTAACTTTAAAACCAATATAATAAGTAAATGCAGAGTAAAGTAGGCCTAGAGAATGGGGGAAGTGTATCTCCTTTAACATTTCAATTTTATTTTCTTTTCCAATTGCAACAGTAGACGTTGCCCACTCTCCAACACCATCCAATGTAAGTATAATAGCTTCATTAAAGGGAGATGGATAGAAAGCTGAAGCAGCATGACTAAAATGATGCTCTGAAAATTTTATTTTACTGATATCGTTAAAGTCCTCATCAACTTTTTTTAATAAATCAAAAATAAATCTTTTTTGAAAAAGTTTTTCCCTTAACCATATGGGCATCGCAAGTGAAAAGGATTTGAAACCTTTTGGTGCAAATGCCATATAAGTTTCTAATAAACGTTCAAATTTTAAAAAAGGTTTCTCAAAGAAAATTATGTAGTCGATATTATTAAGTCTAACTTTACCCTCACTCAACACATATTTTATTGCTTGAGCCGGGAACCGCTCATCGTGTTTTTTTCTAGAAAATCTCTCTTCTTGGGCTGCAGCAATAATCTCCCCATCTTTGATTAGTGTTGCTGCGCTATCATGATAGAATGCTGATATCCCTAAAATATATGACATTAAAATATTGTATATATAAACGGTGCCACAGCTGAACCCTGGCTTAATACTATTAGTATTCCAAATAATGCTAAAACAATAATAATTGGAAACAACCAATACTTTTTTCGCACTTTCAAGAATTCCCAAAATTCTTTAATAAATTCTATCATTAAAATTGTTTATTCATAGTTCCGATATTTTTTTCTCTCTTGATCCAATAGCTGCTTTCTTCAGAGGATTTTAAATTCAAGAGGTCTTTACCAAATATTCTCATAATTAAACTAATAGGTGTTAATATAAAAAAATAAACCAGAGCCATGACAAGTGGCGCTATTATCTTTCCCAATAATTCTCCAAATTTTACCCAAATTTTATTCAAAGGAGTAAGTACCTTTGAATTCAAAAGACCTAAAATTAAGAAAATAATTGAAATTCCAATAAAGATATAATTTAATTCTAAATCATTTTTAAGTGGCCAAAGTCCTATAATTAAAAAAACAATAAAAAATAATAAACCAAAACTTCTGTTGCTGCTCATTTGAAATTAATTACCAGTTTTTTTTGTTAAAGCAAATTTATTTTTGTATTTGCTTAAAAGTCTTCTAATTGTAGCTCCAAGAACACCTAGAACTATAGCTAATATGATAGCAAAAGAACCATACAATAATGGCCGCTCGTCGGAAAATTTAATGATGAATTTAGAAAAAAAATTTAAACTCTCAATATTAATAGTTTCGTTAGAAGCAATCCTAGCTTTACTCTCAATGAAGAAAGTATCATAAGCGATAGCTACGGCAACAGAACAAAGAAGCATAGCAAATAAAGTTTTTAGATGAGAGCTATCTAAATACTGTCCTATTTTTTGTCCTAGTTGAACTCCAATAATTGATCCAACAATAAGAGTAATAACTAGAATTAAATCAATAGATCCATAATTAAATGAGTGAAGGACTGTTACTATAGCACTTATAAAAATAGTAACAAATAAAGAAGTTCCTGGGATTAATTTGACAGGCATGCCTATTAAATAAATCATTGCTGGAACCAATAAAAAAGCTCCACCAACTCCCATTAAAGCTGCAACAAACCCAACTATTATTCCTAGAATTACAGGGGTAAAAATACTCTCATATAATCTTGATTTAGGAAATCTTAGTTTAAATGGAAGACCATGGATCCAATAATGAGTATGAAGTTTTTTTTTTAAAATTATTTTTTTTCTAGCTCTATCAATCTCACTTGCACCTTCTAATAACATTAGTGTTCCTATAATCGCCAAGAGGTACATGTATGAAAGAGAAATAATTAAACTCAATTTACCAATTTCTTTAAAGAATGTGAAAGTTGAGATACCAATAATTGTGCCAGCAACTCCACCAACTATTATCATTGATCCCATTTTATAATCTAAAGTATTTTTGAACCAGTGAGTTAAAGAGCCAGATACAGAAGTTGCCAAAATATTATTTACTTCATTTGGTACGGCATACACGGGAGGAATTCCTAAAAAGATTAAAAATGGGGTCATTAAAAAGCCGCCCCCTACACCGAACAATCCTGATAACACTCCCACTGCAAAGCTTAAGAATAAAATAAAAAGAATGTCGATTTTTACCTGTATTATCGGAAGATATATTTCCATAAACTCTATTAATACGTATTCCTCAAATACATATTTGTCAATCTAGAGTTTAAAATTAAGCTGCTATTTGCAAATTGTGTTTGGTAGTCATTCCACTCAGGAAATTCCAAAGAAATTTTGCAGTTGTTAATGCTGCTTTCTCCGCTTTAAATTGTTCCTCTTTTGACAATCCGTCTAAAAGCTTTTCACATTCTTGTCTATGAATAACATCAGCTGCCTTATGTGCCTCAAAGAACTCAAGTCCCTCTTTTGTGTTGACTCCGTAATATTTTTTTAATCCTTTGATCTTGGTATCAGCTATTTCAGGAATTTGTCTTTCATAGGTATATAAAGAAGCTAATCCCTCAGCGTATGACGATCTACCTTGCTTGAAGAAGTTTTTTATCATTTTTTTGGTAAAATCTTCTTGCTCAACTGTTTCAATTTTTTCTTTATCAGCATCCATCGCTAAAGCAAAATTTTTCCATAGTTTTGGGTGGTCTGCATTAGGATTTTCCTCGTCTTGTAAATTTTCTAAAAGAATTTTTCTTTTTTCAATGTCTTCACACAATGAATGTGTTGCACTAATATATCTCGGAAATGCTTTCACATGTTGGTAATATTGCTCAGCATAATCTTTAATTATTTCTCTAGTTAATTTCCCTTCATTCCAAGCTCTATAAAATGGGTGGTTTAAAAGATGGTATCGATCTAATTTTTCATTGAGTTTTTTTGAAAACATGCATTCTCCTTTGTTACTTAAATTCTATTAATTTTAAGAAATTAAGCAAACCAATATTTATCCACAGGTATAATCAATTATTAAATGAATGTTCATGTTTTGATTCACTTTTGATTCCAAAACAGACTCTAAATACAACCCTAAGGTGTTACTGTTTCTTTTTGTAAAGGTCGCTCATCAATTGGCAAATGCAATGCCGTTGCAATAAAAGATAAAATTATTGCCAAGTACCACGCATAATCAAAATTCCCAAATTTATCGTAAAAAAATCCACCTAAGTACGCTCCTAAAAATGATCCAAATTGATGATTTAAAAATACGATACCAAATAAAAGTGTTAGATTTTTTGTTCCAAAAATTTGGGCAACTATACCATTAGTTGCTGGAACAGTAGCCAACCAAAGTAAACCAAAAGATGTGCCAAATAAAATTGCCGATAAATTCGAAGCTGGCAAAAAAATGAACAAAATTAAAGTTATGCCTCTTAAGAAATATAATCCACTTAAGAGAACTTTCTTGCTATACTTGTCTCCTAAATAACCCATGATAAGCGTGCCTATTATATTAAAAAAACCTATAAGTGCTAAGATTGCCATTCCAGTCCAATCCGCTAAACCTTTATCTTGAACATACCTTGGAACATGTGTTGCAATTAATGTTATTTGAAAACCACAAACAAAAAAACCTAATATTAGTAATCTAAATCCTCTATGTGAGAGAGACTCTTTTAGTACCTCGCTTAAACTACGATTATCGATATTATTATTAGATTCTGAGACATTAGTTTCTGGAAGTTTAACAAATAAACCCGGTATACACATTAATAATAATATTATAGAAAAAATAATAAATGAAAGTTGCCAAGTAGATATATTTTTAAATATATTTGCTAAAATTGGAAAAATAAACATTCCTAGCCCACCACAAGCAGTAACTAATCCTGCAGCTTTACTTCTATTTTCGTTAGGGAAATGTTTTGAAATCATAGGTGTAAGAATCGTTCCGGCAGCTCCAGCTAATCCTAGACCAACGAACAACCCAAGATTTACTTGCAACCAAATTCCTGAAATGTAATTACTTCCCATTAAAAACATTGCAATAGAGTAAAAAATTAAAGCAGGAATTATTACAATATAACCTCCGAACTTATCAGAGATTCTTCCAAATACTGGAGTGAAGATTCCCCAGAAGATTGCATGTATTGCAATTGCCAACCCAAATTCAGTATTAGATGTTCCTCCAGATATCTCGAACTCACTTGAGTAAAGTCCAAAAGTTTGTCTCACTCCCATTGTAGCGCAAACTACAAAGCATGCCGCTAGTAATGCATACAAGGCAGTTTTATTTGGAAAAAATTTTTTCATTATTTAATCTTTTTTAATCCTTGCTTTAAATCATTTATTAAATCTTTTGGATCTTCGAGACCTATATGCAATCTAACAATATATTCATCTTTATCAAAATTATAAAAATTTCGCCCTTTTAGATATTGATCTTTTTTTGAACTTTTAATTTCTTGAAGAATAGCCAAACTCTCAAATCCACCCCAACTATAACCAATACCAAATAGTTCAAGCGAATTAACAAATTTTATAACTGATGATTTTTTTTTACTTTTTATAACAATTGAAAGTAAACCAGTGGCTCCTGAATAGTATTTTTTCCATAGTTTGTAATTTTTACTTGATGGATTATATGGGTAAAGAATTTCCTTAATTTTTTTTTGATTTTTTAAGAAATTTATCACTATTTTTGTATTTTCACTATGCTGCCTCAATCTAGTATCCAGAGTTCTCAAGCCTCTTATTATTAAATAGGCCTCATCTGCCGACATTCTATAGCCTGACAATTTATAAAAAAACATTATCTTTTTATAAACCTTCTTGTTGACTGCTAAAGATCCACCCATTGCATCGGAATGACCTGAAAAATATTTTGTAGCAGAACAAAATGACATATCAAAACCTAAGTTTAACGGTTTTAAATATAATGGAGTGCCCCAAGTATTATCCAATAAAGTAAGTATCTTTTTTCTTTTAGCTAATGATGTAATTTTAGATAGATCTTGAAATTCAAAAGTATTACTTCCAGGATTTTCGACTAATATTAGTTTAGTTTTTTTTGTAACTTTATTTTTTAAGTCCTCAAAAGACTCTGGATTATAAAATATAGCATTTATGTTAAATTCTCTCATGAGTTCTTGGGATATTTCTTTAGTCGGACCATATACATTATCTGAGACTAAAATTTCATCGCCTGGTCTGCATAAAGACATCAGAGCTAAAGCTATTCCTCCAAATCCAGTTCCTGTCAGAAAAACATGGTAAGCTTGTTCTAATTCTTTTAAAATATTCTCTAATTCAATAGTAGTGGTACTACCGTATCTGCCATAAGTATAATGACTAATTTTTTTATGCGTCTTAACTTTTAACTCATGTTGGTACATTTCTTGCATTGAATTAAATAATATCGTTGAAGCTCGGGTAACAGAGGGGTTAGCAGATCGATTAGTGTTATCTTTAATAGGGTGTTTTAAAAACGTGTTTATTGACTTTTTCATAATATATTAATTGAACTTTACATAACTTTAAGTAGATTGGATATAAAAAAGGAGGCAAAAATATGGGTTATCCAAAAAAACACAGGGGCCGAAGAAAAATTGGCTCAAAAAAAAGAAGAGCGCGAAAAAGAAACAAAAGAAAATAATACTATTATTTAATTATGAAGCAAATAACTCAAATAAGAAAATTGAGTTTATGGATATTTTTTATTCCATTCCTGAGTATAAATATTTGTCTATTAATTTCTATTAATTTTAACTTTTTGGAAAATACAATCTTTTCGGTAGATCAGATAGGAAGATCAGACTTCACTATTCCTTACTT
>CACGLI010000003.1 GCA_902573865.1 uncultured Pelagibacteraceae bacterium | reverse complement strand
GTTTTTAATTTCATCCCTGTGAACGCCATGATATATGAATAATGAGTCTATACCTAAATTATTTGCGCCCTTAATATCAGTTCTCAGGTTATCTCCGATGGCCAAAACTTTTTCTTTTTTATCAAAACACATTTTGTAAACCTCCTCGTGTGGCTTACCAAAATATATAACTTCCCCTCCTATACTTTCAAAAACTTCCGCGATTTTTCCCGCGCAATACTCCTCTTTTTTTCCTCTGTGAACAATTAAGTCTGGATTAGTGCAAATCATTTTTTTTGACCTAAAATTTTTCAATAAGTTATGATAAAATTTTAAATTGTTTTCATGTTCATCGAATAGTCCCGTGCAAAGAATATAGTCACAACTTTCTAGATTTGTTTTATTTTCTTTTACTTTTTCAAAAATTGAGTCATCTCTTTTAGGACCTAAGTGATAAAATTTTTTTCCATATGTATTTTTTGAAACTGCTATCATTGCAGCTTCACCAGAGGTAATTACATTTTTTAATAAATCATCTTTCATTTTCATTTTCTTCAAAAAATTCACAACCTTTAAGCTTGGTCTAGGTGCATTTGAAAGAAACACAATTTTCTTTTTCATATTCATTAAATGCTCTACCGCTCTAGTAGCATTAGGGTATAACTTGATACCATCATGCATCACTCCCCATAAATCGATAACGAAAGTATCGTATGATAAAGCTATTTTTTCTAAATGATCTAATTTTTTCAAATAATTTACCTCTGGATCTATATATATAAGAAAAAAACCTCAAAAATACAGTATTTGGGTATAATAAGTTTTATATTATCTCTTGAAATTTTCCAAAAATATACCATATCAAGTTTACAAAGAACTTTATAGGAGAAAAATATGAAATTTAGACCGTTACATGATCGAGTTTTGATCAAGGTATTAGACAGCGAAGAGAAAACTGCTGGAGGAATAATTATCCCAGATACTGCCAAAGAAAAACCTCAAGAGGGAGAAGTGGTGGCTGTAGGTTCAGGCTCTCGAAATGAAGATGGAAAAATCACACCAATGGATGTCAAAATTGGAGACATAGTTTTATTCGGTAAATGGTCAGGTACTGAAGTTAAGATTGACGGTAAAGAATATAGCATTATGAAAGAGTCTGACATAATGGGAATTTCAAAAAGTAAAAAATAAATAATTAGGGAGCAAAAAAAATGGCGAAAATTATAAAATTTGATACTGAAGCAAGAACAAAAATGCTGACAGGTGTAAATACTTTGGCTAACGCAGTAAAAGTTACATTGGGGCCTAAAGGTAGAAACGTTGTGATGGATAAATCATATGGTGCTCCAAGAACAACTAAAGACGGTGTGTCTGTAGCAAAAGAAATTGAGTTAGAGGACAAGTTTGAGAATATGGGTGCTCAAATGGTTAAAGAAGTTGCTAGCAAAACTAATGATAATGCGGGTGACGGGACCACAACTGCAACAATATTAACACAAGCGATAGTTAATGAGGGATTAAAATATGTTACCGCTGGTATGAATCCGATGGATATTAAACGTGGTATAGACAAAGCAGTTGAAAATGTAATTAGCAAATTAAAAACCTCGTCAAAAAAGGTAAAAGCTAACGAAGAGGTGGCCCAAGTTGGCACGATTTCAGCAAATGGTGAGAAGTCTATTGGTGACATGATATCAAAGGCAATGCAAAAAGTTGGAAATGAAGGCGTTATCACTGTTGAGGAAGCTAAAGGAGTTGAAACTGAGCTAGATGTTGTAGAAGGAATGCAATTTGATAGAGGATACTTATCGCCGTATTTTGTAACTAATGCTGAAAAAATGACAACTGAACTTGAAAACCCTCTTGTACTTTTAGTTGAAAAAAAATTAACTAACTTGCAACCGATGGTTCCTCTTTTAGAGTCCGTTGTTCAAGCTAATAGGCCATTAATGATTATCTCTGAAGATGTTGAGGGTGAGGCTTTAGCTACCCTAGTAGTTAACAAGTTAAGAGGTGGTCTTAAAGTTGTAGCGGTAAAAGCTCCAGGTTTTGGTGATAGAAGAAAAGCCATGTTGGAAGATATTGCTATTCTAACTGGAGGACAGGTCATTTCTGAAGATCTTGGAATTAAATTAGAGAATGTTAAAATTGGTGATCTTGGATCTTGTAAAAAAGTAAAAATTGATAAAGAGAACAGCACAATTGTAGCTGGTGATGGTAAAAAATCTGATATTGAAGCAAGATGTAATCAAATTAGATCTGAGATAAATGAAACAACATCTGATTATGATAAAGAGAAACTTCAAGAAAGATTAGCAAAACTTGCTGGTGGGGTTGCCGTAATTAAAGTGGGCGGTGCTACAGAAGTTGAGGTGAAAGAAAGAAAAGACAGAGTTGAAGACGCTCTGAATGCAACAAGAGCTGCCGTTGAAGAAGGAGTAGTAATCGGTGGTGGTTGTGCATTACTTTATGCGGCACAAGATTTAGATGGTGTTAAAGTAAAAGGTGATGACCAAAAAGCTGGCGTCGAAATAGTTAAAAAAGCTCTTCAAGCTCCAATCAGACAAATTACTGCTAACGCGGGTGTAGACGGCTCAGTAGTTGTAGGTAAGCTTTTAGAAGGTAAAAAAGCTTCTCAAGGTTACGACGCTCAGAATGAAGATTATGTGGATATGTTTGCTAAAGGAATTATTGATCCAACTAAAGTTGTAAGATCAGCATTGCAAGATGCTGCTTCAATAGCTGGGCTACTAATTACGACGGAAGCAATGATCGCAGACAAACCTGAGGAAAAAGATGCTAGTCCAGCAATGCCTCCAATGGGTGGTGGCATGGGTGGAATGGGCGGCATGGGTGGAATGGGAATGTAGTTTTACCTAAACAAAAGATTTTAAAAAAGGCTGCAATATTGCAGCCTTTTTTTTTGCAGAAAGTAAACATGCATTTGAGCTTAATATCAAGCCATCTTTAAGAACTCTTAAATTATTATCAGCCAAAGTTTTGCCTGTAGAAGTTATATCTGTAATGATCTCAGAAGAACCTATGAACGGATAAGTTTCAGTAGCACCAAGACTGATTATTAATTTGTATTGGGTAACGCCTTTAGAAATCAAAAAATCATTAGTTAAATTTGGATATTTAGTTGCCACTCTCAGTCTAGTATTTCTTTTAGACCTAATGTCAAAAGATATCTCCTCAAGATCAGCAATCGTCTGCACATCTATCCAATCATCCGGCACTGCTATAACTAAGTTGGCATTACCAAAATCAAGTTTTTTTTGAATATTTATTTTATTCTGTAAGTTTTTATCAGACTCTTTAAAGAGATCTAACCCAGATACACCTATATCAAGAGTTCCGTCACCTAATCTTTGAATAATTTCTTTGGCGTGAAGAAAAATAATCTTGATGTTATTTTCATTTTCAATTGTTCCAAAATAATTTCTTTCTTTTTCACTTTGTAAGATCTTAAATCCTCTATCATTAAAAAATGATATTGCTTTATCTTTTAATCGTCCTTTACTTGGTAAACCTATGGTAATTTGATCTTTCATATATTTTTTAAATTAATTGCAGCACCAACTGCTGGGGTATTCTTTTTAGCTCCCAAACTTTTAAGTAGGTCATCGTAACGGCCTCCCCTAGCAATTTCCTTTTTACCTGAGAATACTTCAAACACTATGCCAGTATAATATTCTACATCTCTACCGAAGTTTGCGATGAAATTGATATCTTGATTAAGTTTTTTCAAATTAAGAATGGATTTAAAGTCTTTAAATATATTTTTTTTGAGATTATTTTTTTTAGCAAAATCTAACAATCTTTGATCAAGTTCTGAAAGTTTGCAGTTTATTTTTAAAAAAGATTTAATAATTTTTACGATTTTTTTTCCATCAACAAAAGATCTTGGGTCTTTAATCTTTTTTTCAAATCTTTTTAATATTTCTGATATTGACCTTCCAGCAACTAATTTTTTGTGGTCCTTTTTTTTCATTTCATAAAATCTTTTTTTATCTGTATCAAAAGTAACTGCATCAATATCAGTATTTTTTTCTAACCTTTTTAAAAGCTCCTCAAAATAACTTGGTCTCCAAAAATGTCTTATAAGTCTTAGCTTCCATCTTTCGGGCATATCCAGAGCATTAATTAAACTTTTAAATAAACTAATGTCTCCAACTTTGATTAAAATTTTTTTTCTCTTTATCTTTTTTGCTGAACTTAAAATTGTACTTATAATTTTAAAATCATCTTGAATTTTATTTTTTGATCCAAGAATTTCAATCCCCAACTGGTCATTAATGAAATTCGTACCCTTATTACCTGATCTTCTATATGCTTGACCAGAGTAATAAATCTTTGACGAGGATTTTTTTTGTAAGAAACTTATGCAAGATGCTACGGTCAAATCTGGTCTTAAACACATCGTTTTTCCATCTTCTCTATCAAAGGTGAGCATTGAGCTTCTAAATTTTTCTCCTGACCTCTCGATAATATAATCTGAGTCTAAAAGAACATCAGGTTCTGATAAAACAAAACCATTACTTTTAAAATTTTTTATTATAGTTTCAGATAATTTTTTTGATTTCATTTGGTAAGTCCTCAATTTTTACGGAACTTTCATTTCCTGTCTCAAGATTTTTTAAAGTTGCTTTGCCAGATCTTATTTCATCATCGCCGTAAAGAATTACTGCTGGTGACCTTAATTTATTTGCATACTCCATTTGCTTTTTTAGCTTACCTTCACCTGAATAAATCTCGGAATTAATATTTGCTTCTCTTAATAATTTTACAATTTTTATGTACTCTTTAAATTGCCTGTTATCAAAAACACATATTACTACTGGTTTATTTTCTTTTATTTGCAAACTTTGTTTTTGCATTAATGCATATACAAGCCGGTCTAAACCTATTGATAATCCAGTGGCTGGAAGATTATAGTCTCCAAAGTTGTTTATTAGATTGTCATATCTTCCCCCGCCACCTATTGAACCAAATTTAATATTTTTTCCATCATAATTTGTTACTTCAAAATTCAAATTAATCTCAAATATTATACCTGTGTAATACTCTAGTCCTCTTACAATGCTGGGATCAAATTCTATATTTTTAAGATTAAATAATTCTAAACATTTTTTGAATTCATTAATTTGAGAATAGGCTGACCCTTTTATATTTTTACTGACATTTATAAAAGAAGGATTTTTGACTTGCTTAAGAATAAAATCTATTTGCTTATCAGGTAAGGAAGCACCTTGAGTAAAATCTCCTGACTCATCCTTTCTTCCTTTTCCTAAAAGTTTTTTAACTTCATTGATTCCTAATCTTTCAATTTTATCTAGTGATCTTAATACTTTTAGTTTAACTGAATCATCTTTTACATCAGCAAGTATCTCATTTAAAAACAATCTTGAAGAAAACTTTATTTTAAACTCATTATCTTTTAACCCACAGGATTTTAAGATTTCGGTAGCCATTAAAAGAAGTTCAGCGTCAGCCATTAAGTTTTTAGTTCCAACAAAATCTGCGTCAAGTTGTAAAAATTCTCTATATCTTCCAGGTCCTGGTTTTTCATTTCTCCAAACAGTTCCAAGTTGATATCTTTTAAAGGGTTTAGGAATTTCCATAAAATTTTTTGCTACATATCTAGCTAGAGGTGCTGTTAAATCGTATCGTAATGAAAGCCACCTATTTTCATCTTTAAAAGAAAAAATACCCTCATCTGGTCTCTCTTTATCAGGTAAAAATTTTCCAATACTTTCTGAATACTCGAAACTAGGCGTCTCAAGATATTGAAACCCATAAACGGTCATAATTTCTTTTATTTTAGAAATTATTAAATCACGAAATTTTAATACTTTTTCTTCTCTGTCTAAAAAACCTAATGGTAATTCTTTGCTAGGTTTTGTTTTTTTATCTTTTGCCATTTTTTGGTACAGCAGGGTGGATTCGAACCACCGACCCCTAGTTCCACAAACTAGTGCTCTAACCAACTGAGCTACTGCTGCATAACTCCTTTTTATATTAATTATTAATAAATTTATATTTTAAAATATGTAATGATTTAGCTAAGCAATAGCTTAGCGTGCATTCTGTGAGAATGTGTTTTGTAAAAAGATGTAACTTTTAATAACATAATTCAATATTTAGGAAAAAATTGTGTCTTTTTCAAGGTTAAATTAACGGGACTTATGCTTGAACATTTGTCCCGCTAATTAATGATTTGGAAAATTTAGAATTAAGATGTTTTCTGCAATTTAACTGCAGCAGGACCTTTTTCCGTGCTCTCCACTTCAAACGTTAATTCATCACCTTCGTTTAAATATTTTAAACCAGCTTCTCTGACTGCAGAAGAGTGAACGAACACGTCTTTTTCTTTGTCTTCTCTTTCAATGAAACCATAACCTTTGGTACCATTGAACCACTTTACTTTACCTTTTAGTGTACTCATTATTTACTTATCCTTGTTATTATTAACTTATGCTAGCAAAGCTAACACGGTTCTTTAATAGATTTGTGAAATGAATGTCAAGTTAACAATTAAGCTTAATAAAAAAAAACTTAAAAAATGACCTAAAAGTGACGCTTTTTTTAGAAAAAATTATAAAATGCAGCAATAATTAAAACTGCAGCTGCAATATAAATAAATTTAAATTTGTTCACATTTCTTTGAATTTTAATAAAATTAGTCTCCTTGTATCCTAATTCAGAAACAGTTGTGCTTGTGAACCCTTTCTCTCTACCGATTTTGAGGAATTTAGTTTTTCTATGGTCATAAATCTCAGCCCCAGACATGTTTGCAAAGAAATTTAGATTTTTTATTAATGAGGCCTTAATGTTTTGTGAAACCACTACATGATCTCTATGTGCTCCTCCAACAGGCTCGTCTATAATTTCATCAATTATCCCAAGAGATAAAAGATCTTTTGCTGTAAGTTTCATAGCTTCTGCTGCTTGAAGTGATTTACCCGGGTCTCTCCAAAGAATGGAAGCACATCCTTCAGGTGAGATAACCGAATAAATTGAATTCTCTAACATAATAACTTTATTCGACGATGCCAGAGCAATCGCACCACCAGATCCACCCTCTCCAATGATGACAGATATGTTTGGAACTTTAAGTGACATACAGCACTCAATTGAATGAGCAATAGCTGAAGCTTGCCCTCTTTGCTCAGCACCAAGACCTGGGTATGCTCCCGGTGTATCTACAAAAGTAATGACAGGGATCTTAAATCTGCTAGCAAGTTGCATCAACCTAACACACTTCCTATAACCTTCAGGTCTCATCATTCCAAAATTTCTTTCAATTCTACTATTCAAATCTTCGCCTTTTTCCTGACCAATAACTAAAACAGATTTTTTATCAATTAATCCAAATCCAGCTATAACTGATTTATCGTCTCCAAATAATCGGTCTCCGGATAACTGAGTAAAACTATCAAAAATATTCTTGATATAATAATTAGCTCTTGGTCTATCTTCGTGCCTTGCCACAAGAGTTTTTTGCCAGCTATTAAGATTACTATAAGTGTTTTCTAATTTTTCGTTTATCTCATTTTGTAAATTCTTAATTTTTTCAGTGTCTACCTGAGAGAGACCGCCAGAACCAAATGGACTTTTTAAAGTGTCTAAATCTTCTTCTAAACTTTTTATCTCTTTTTCAAATTCTAAGTAGTTTTTCATTTAATTTCTCTTAACACATTTATAAATCCAATAGAATCTCAATTTAACGATTTTTATTACCTTTTGAAACATTGACTCTAAATTTGGCATAAGTAAGATTTATTATTAGTAATAATAATGGATAAAATGAAGATCATAAGCAAAAACAACTTGAAAATAAGTGTACTTTTGCACGATTTCATTAATAACGAGGTCATTCCTGGTACAAATATTGACAGTGGTAAATTTTGGGAAGGTTTCTCAAATGCGGTTCACGAGCTCGCACCGATAAATAAGCAGTTGCTACAAAAAAGAGAAGATATACAAAATAAAATTAACGAATGGCATAAAGCAAATGCTGAAAGGGACTTCGATAGTAACGAATATTATCAATTTTTAAAATCAATCTCTTATATTATAGAACCTGGAGAAGATTTTGAAATATCAACAACAAATGTAGACGAAGAAATATCAAATATAGCTGGTCCCCAACTTGTGGTTCCAGTAGATAATGCGAGATATGCTTTAAATGCGGCTAACGCGCGATGGGGGAGTTTATATGACTCTTTGTATGGCACAGATGCGCTTGGGAAAATCCAAAAATCTGGTTTTGATAAAGATAGAGCTAAAAAAGTAATAATATATGTAAGAAAGTTTCTTGATGAGATTTTTCCTTTAAATAATGAGAGTTGGAATAATATTAATAAAATTAAAGTTGAAGGAGATAAATTAATCTTTTTTGTTGGTGAAAAAAAATATCAATTAAAAGATAATCTTAAATTTGTTGGCTTTAATGGTGAAAAAGATAATCTTTCATCAATTTTATTAAAAAACAATAATTTACACATTGATATTTTGATTGATCCAAATAATGAGATTGGCAAAAATGATAAGGCTAACATATCAGATATAATTCTTGAGTCAGCATTATCAACAATAGTTGATAATGAGGACTCTGTGGCAGCAGTCGATGATATCGATAAAGTCAAATGTTATAGAAATTGGCTTGGTTTGATGAAAGGTGATTTAAATACAACTTTTATTAAAAATGGAAAAAAAGTATTAAGAAAATTAAATAAAGATAGATTTTATACATCAAAAGATGGTTCTAAATTACAATTACATGGAAGAGCTTTGTTGCTAAATAGAAATGTTGGTCACTTGATGACAAGTCCAGCAATCAAATTAAAAGATAATAGTGAAATTCCTGAAGGCATCATGGATGCTTTTTTTTCAACCTTATGTGCATTGCATGATTTTAAAAATAAAAATAATTCAAGAACTAAATCATTCTATATAGTTAAACCAAAAATGCATGGACCTGAAGAAGTTGCATTTACAAACTCGATATTTGGAAAAGTAGAAAGTGTATTGGGCATTGAGAAGAATTCGATCAAAGTAGGAATAATGGATGAGGAAAGAAGGACTACTGTAAATTTAAAAGAATGTATTAGGCAAGTAAAAGAAAGAATAGTATTTATAAATACTGGGTTCTTAGATAGAACTGGAGATGAAATGCATACCTCATTTGAAGCGGGACCAATGATATTTAAAGGAGAAATGAAAAAATCTGTTTGGTTAAACACCTATGAAAATTGGAATGTTGATATTGGTTTGAGCTGTGGTTTTTCTGGCAAAGCTCAAATAGGAAAAGGTATGTGGGCGATGCCGGATAAAATGCAAGATATGTTGGAACAAAAAATAGGTCATCCTAAATCTGGTGCTAATTGTGCATGGGTTCCATCTCCAACTGCTGCGACATTGCACGCTACTCATTATCATAAAATTGATGTGTTTAATGAACAATCTAAAATAAAGAGTAGAAAAAAATCTGAGCTAAAAGATCTGCTTAAAATACCTAAAGCAGATCGACCTAATTGGCCTTTGGAAGATATAAATAAAGAGTTAGAAAATAATGCACAAAGTATTTTGGGGTATGTTGTGAGGTGGGTTGATCAAGGAATTGGCTGTTCAAAAGTCCCGGATATAAATAATGTAGGCTTAATGGAAGATAGAGCCACTCTGAGAATTTCTTCCCAACATATTGCCAATTGGTTGCATAGTAAAGTTTGTACCAAAGATCAAGTGATGGAAATTATGAAGAAAATGGCAAAGATAGTAGATGATCAAAATAAAGATGATCCAAATTATGTGAGGATGTCCAATAATTATGATAACTCTATTGCCTTTTCAGCAGCATGTGATCTTGTTTTTTTAGGTAAAAATCAGCCGTCTGGATACACCGAGCCAATACTTCATAGAAAAAGACTTGAGAAAAAAGTTACTTAGTTGTAACTGGAATTCTGTTTTTAAATGCGGAAAAAAGAGTGCCGTCATCTAATTGCTCTATCTCTCCTCCAACTGGTAGGCCTTGGGCTAATTTAGTAATTTTAATTTTATCACTTTTTATCATGTCCTCAATATAATGAGCAGTAGTTTGTCCCTCCGTTGTAGCACTAGTTGCAATGATTACTTCTTTCAAACCATTTTTTTTTATTCTTTTTAAAAGAGAATTAATCAATAAATTATTTTCCTCATATTTTTCAGATGAATTAAGGGTGCCACCAAGAATGTGATAGTAACCTTTGAAAATATTTGCCGACTCTATTACCCACATATCAGCTAAACTTTCAACAACACAAATTTTATCAAATTCGTGACTCGTTTCACATATGCATTTATTTTCAATAACATTTAGATTCCCACAATTAGCACATCTAATAACATTTTTATAAACTCTAGCTAAATTTTTTGCTAAAGGTTTAACGATATTTTCCTTATTATTGATGAGTTTTAAAATTATTCTTTTAGCAGATTTTGGACCTAATCCTGGTAATTTAGCAAACTGTTTTATTAATTCTTCAACTTCTGGAATATTATTTTTCATTTTAAAGGAAAATTAAGATCACTTGGAAAATTAATTCCCCCAGTTATCTTTGATAATTCTTCGTTAGACTTTCTTTTTAAATTTTCTTTTGCATTATTATAAGCGGCAATAATTAAATCTAACAATATATCCGTTTTTTCTTTCTTCGCTTCTTCAGAGACTATGATTGATTTTATCTCATAATCGCCACTCATTATAATTTTTACTAAATTTCCACCTGAGCTTCCCTCAACTTGTATATTTTTAATATTGTCTTGTGCTTCCTTCATTTTTTCTTGCATCTCTTTTGCTTTTTTAATCATTTCAGAAAAATCAGGCATCATTATCTCCATCGATCTTATCTATTTTTGCATCAGGAAAATATTCTAAAATTTCCTTAAATTTTTTATTATCTTTAAATTTTATAATTTCTTCATTTTGTTTTTCCTTCTTTTTTTCAAAAATAGTCTTTTCTCCTTTTGATTTGCTTAAAGTGATAATCCATCTCTTACCAGTCCATAACAGTAATTTTTCTGTGAGATTTTTAATAAAATTTTTATTTAAATTTTCATTAAATCCAATATCTATTTTCCCATTTACAAAGCTTACCAATGTAACATTTCTCTCAAGGTCAAATTTTAACTCCAGTTCATTTTCCTTAGTACAAATTTCAACAAGATCATTAAGATTCGTAATCTTTAAACTATCCTTTTTATCTTGGTAGTCTTTTTCCAGTTTGAAGTCAGTTTGTATTTGATTTGTACTCTTAAGTTGATCTTTTGATATCTCTTTAAAATTTTTGCTCTCATCTTTGATGGGTTTTGTAGATGAGCTTCCTATATCTAAATCAATTTTTTTTTTTTCTATGCTGTCAGCTAAGTTTTTATTTATTTCAGTGACATGCATAAGTTGAATCAAATACATCTCAAGTGATATCAGCTCGTTAGAGACAATTTTTATATCTTCTAAAGTTTTAATTGTAAGTTGCCAAAAGATTCCAATATCCTGTAAACTAATTTCATTCGATATTTTATGTAAAATTTTAGCGTCAAAATTTGAAACATTAGGATCTTTTTCAATTTCTCCTAAACTTTTACACCTTGTAATTAAGTGTAATATTTCAAGCATATCATTTAAAAATAATTTTGAGTCTATTCCTTCCTCATACAAATTATTTAATTCTGAGATAGCTTTTTTTTCATCTCCATTAAGAATACTGTCGAAGAGAGTAAGAATTTTTTCTCTATCTGCTATCCCTAACATCTCTCGAACATCTTTCTCATTTACAGTTCCATCCGAACTTAAATTTTCCGCTAGTAATGCTCTGTCTAGTAGTGAGATCGAATCCCTTACTGATCCCTCTGATGCTTTAGCAATAAGCCTTAGAGCTGGATCAGAAATATTACCTTTTTCTATTTTTAGAATTTTTTTTAGGTGATTGAAAAGTTTTTCAAAGGAAACTCGCTTAAGATCAAATCTTTGGCACCTTGAAAGAACGGTAACAGGGATTTTTTTAATTTCAGTCGTTGCTAAGATAAACTTTAAATTAGGAGGAGGCTCCTCTAACGTTTTAAGAAGACCATTAAATGCTTGCTTCGAAAGCATATGAACTTCATCAATAATATAGATTTTAAATTTAGCACTTACTGGACTATACTTAGAGTTTTCAATTAATTCTCTGATATCATCTATTCCAGTTTTAGATGCAGCGTCCATTTCTAAAACATCCATATGATTAGAGTCGACAATTTCTTTACAATGACACTTCTCACTTGCGCTACACTTTTCTCCTATAGAAAAATTTTTTGTACAATTTAAAGCTTTTGCAATTAAACGAGCTGTTGTAGTTTTACCGACACCTCTAATTCCAGTTAATAAATATGCGTTAGGAGTTTTTCCAAGTTTGATTGCATTAGTAATGGTTTGTGCCATGACCTCTTGGCCAATCAAATCTTTAAACTCTTGTGGTCTATATTTTAAAGCTAAAATTTTTTTTGTATCCATTATAAAGAGGCAGGCAACAACCTGAATAATTATCACTACGGCTGCTTCTTTTCAGACCTGACCGGGTTTATGAAACATCCACCTGATGCCAACCTCGAAATTATTATATCAAGATACGGTAAAACACTACAAGAGTTGATTTTTATTTTGTGGACTAATTTTTCCTATAATTTGAAGCTTCATACACCCCTAAAACATCTAAGCTTTGAGTATGAAATCCAAGTTCCTCCATGGCAATTTTCACTCTTTTTTCCTCTAAATGACCCTCAAAATCTAAGTAAAAATTAGCTTGGTCAAAAGTGTTCTTCACAGAGAAGCTCTCAAGTTTCGTCATATTGATTTGGTTTGTTGCGAATCCACCCAAACATTTATAGAGAGCAGAAGGAATACTTTTTAATCTAAAGATACAAGAAGTAATAAATTTTTTATCTTTTACGTAATTTGGCTGATGAACATTTTTTCCCATAATTAAAAATCTTGTGACATTACCTTTCTCGTCCTCAACATTTTTTTCTAAAATTTTAAGATTATATATCTCTGCAGATAACTTAGAGGCTATAGCTGCAATATTGCTTTCTTTGTTGTTTGCTAGGTCTTTGGCAGATCCTGCAGTATCTGCCGACACAATGGTCTTAAAATTATTTTTTGTAATCATTTTTTGACATTGACCAATTGCTTGGGCGTGACTTCTTACAAATTCAATATCACTTAATTTTGAGCTTGGTAAAACTAATAAATTATGTTCTACCTTCTGAAAATGTTCAGCATAAATCTGAAGTTTATATTTTGGTAGTAGATAATGAATATCTGCCACTCGTCCTGCTAGTGAATTTTCAATAGGTATTATAATTTTATATGAAGCATCTTCGTAAGCAAGTTTGAATGTTTCCTCAAAAGTTGCACAAGCTTTAATCTCAGAGTCATTAAATAGCTCTTTGGCTGCAATATGAGAATATGCACCTAATTCACCTTGAAAAGCAATTTTTACCATTTGTTTTTTCTCATCATTGATCTAATTTTTTCTAAATCTTCAAAAGTGTCTACGCTTAGTGGTGAAGAACTTGTGAAACCTACTTCAATATTTATTTTATTTTGCAAAGCTCTCATTTGTTCCAGGTTTCTCTCAATTTCTAAACTTGTTCTTTTAAGGTTTACATACCTTAATAAAGCTTCATGTGTAAAGGCATAAATTCCTATATGATGGTAAACATTTTCGAGAGTATTTTCATTTGATGATCTAAAAAAATCTACAGCAGAAGAAAATAAACTATCATCGATTTTTGATTGTGTTTTTACTTTAACAATATTTTGGTCTTTAATTTCTTTTTTTTCCATTTTACTAGCCAGTGTTGCGATCTGACTTTGACCTTTCAACATATGGTTTGAAAGAAAAGAAATAGCTTTTGGATTTATATTTGGCATGTCACCTTGTAAGTTTATAATAACTTCAGGTTTGTTTTGTAATGAATTCTGGACAGCTTCAAAAACTCGATCGGTTCCGGTTGAATGACTTGTTTTAGTTAAAATAGCTTTTCCATTGTTTTTTTTAATTAGCTCTTCTATAGACTTGTCTGGTGTTGCAACATAGACCTCACCCACATTTGATTGAACAGCATTGTTATAAACGTGAAGTATCATTTCTTTGTCATTGATTAATTCTAGAGGTTTATTTGGAAGCCTTTGTGCTGCAAGTCTGGATGGAATAATTACTGCTATTTTACTCATACGAATGCGTCTCAAGGACGCAAAAAAAGTTGTTTAATTATGTTTTTTTTTTAAAAACTAGTGTTATACCTATTTCTTATCAAATTTATGGATAGTTTTGAATTAAATAAAATAATTGCTGCAGTTTTATTAGCAGCATTAATTATTATTGGTATTGGAAAATTTGCTGATGTTTTATTTTATGTAGAAAAACCAGAACAATCTGCATATAAAGTAGACGGTTTAGAAGTCGTAACAACATTGAAAGACGGGGCATCTGAATCTGCCAAAGAGATAAAAGAAGTAAATATCAAAGAATTATTAGCGCTAGGCGACGTCACGCATGGCGAAAAAGTATTTAAAAAATGCAGCGCCTGCCACATGATTGTTAGCGGAGGAAAAAATATGATAGGTCCAAATCTTTGGGGCGTAATCGGAAGAAATGCTGCAGCAATAAATGACTACAATTATTCAAAAGCTATGAAAGATTATGGAAAAGAGTGGACGTTCGCTGAGATGAACTCATATTTAATAAAACCACAAGCTTACATTAAAGGAACTAAAATGGCTTTCGCTGGACTGAGAAAAGAAAAAGATAGAGCGTCTGTGATTTTATATATGAATTCTAAAAGTGATAATCCAAAACCGTTGCCTTAATCGAGGCACCATTTGATAATACTTTTTTGAGCGTGAACTCTATTTAAAGCTTGTCTCCATACAACTGATTGTTTACCGTCTATTACATCATCTGTAACTTCTTCACCTCTACCTACAGGCAAACAATGCATAAAGATGGCATCAGATTTAGCTGCACTCATTAATTTTTTGTTTACCTGATAAGGCTTTAAAATCTTCTTCTTAACTTTTTTATTTACTTTATCATTCATAGATATCCACTTATCAGTCATAACACAGTCCGAGTCTTTAATGGCTTCATAGGGCTTGTTTGTTACGATTAGATTAACTTTATTTTTTTTTGACCAATTAAGTATCGTTTTATTTGGAGCATATTTTTTTGGACAACCAATTTTGAGTTGAAAATTGAATTTACCTGCGGCTTCTATTAAGGAATTTGACATATTATTATTGCCATCTCCAATCCAAGAAACAATTTTACCCTCAATAGAACCATTGCTTTCTTCATAAGTAAGAATGTCAGACATAATTTGACAAGGATGACTTACATTTGAAAGGCCATTGATAACTGGGATATCCAAATGTTTCCCAAACTCCTCTAAGTTTTTATGAGATGAGGTTCTCAACATAACGATATCAACATATTCAGATAAAACTTTTGCTGTATCTTTTAAAGTCTCATCTCCCTTACCGTAATGTATTCCATCTGGATTTAAAATAATTGATGATCCGCCTAATTGCTTTACAGCAATGTCAAATGACATTCTTGTTCTAGTAGAAGGTTTCTCAAAAATCATTGCCATCGATTTACCCTCAAAGGGCTTATCATTGTCAGGAGCAGATTTATTTAACCCAGATCTATTTTGTTTTCTCTTCTTTGCTTCCTCAATGATTGCTCTAAGCTCTACTGAACTACAGTCAGAAATATTTATAAAGTTTTTCATTTAAAATCTTTTGCAAACTTTCTCTATTATTTTTAAACATAAGTTTATCTCGGTCTTTGTTACATTTAAAGGAGGCAAAAGTCTGACAACATTTTCAGCAGCTCTCACTGTCAACAAATTATTATCTAAAAGTTTTTGAATAAATCTAGCTTGATTTACATGAAGACAAAGTCCAATAAGTAGTCCTTTTCCTCTAACTTCTTTAATAACTTTGGGATATTTATTTTTAATTTTATCAAGTTGACTTATGAAATATTTTCCATTTTTGCTAACATTATTTAAGAAACCTTTTTTAAACATTACATCCATCACTGCATTACCAGCGCTCATTGCTAAAGGATTTCCGCCAAATGTGGATCCATGGGTTCCAGGCTTCATGCCTGAAGCAACTTTTTTATTAACCAAAACTGCACCTATTGGAAAACCACCGCCAATCCCTTTTGCTATTGGGACAATATCAGGTTTAATTTTTGCATATTCGAATGCAAAGAATTTACCACTTCTTCCAATACCGCATTGTACCTCATCAAGAATTAATAAAATTTTTTTCTTGTTACATAGTTTTCTAAGACCCTGGAGACAAAAATCTGGAATAACTTTAATGCCACCCTCTCCCATTATCGTCTCAACCATGATAGCTGCTGTTCTACTAGTTATCGCTTTTTCTAAACCTTTGTGATCACCGAAATTAAAATGATCAAAACCGTCTACCTTAGGTTTGAAGCCTTCAGTTGCTTTTTTACTATTACTAGCAAAAATAGCTGCGATAGTTCTTCCGTGAAAACTATTATTAATGCAAAGCACTCTATTTTTTCTTGGTTGACCTTTTGAATAAAAATATCTTCTAGCAAATTTTATAGCTGCCTCAGTTGCCTCAGCACCAGAATTTTGAAAAGTTACATAATCTGCAAATGTTTTTTGAGTAAGCCTTTTTGCCAACTTTTCTTGTTCTGGAATAGTAAAAACATTAGAAACATGCCATAACTTTTTTGATTGATTATTAATTGACTTAATCAAATAATCATTAGCATGACCCAGACAATTGACAGCAATGCCTTGAACAAAGTCTAAATATTTCTTACCATTTGTTGAGTATAAAAAACTACCTTTGCCTTTTTTAAACGCAATTTTTTTTCTATTATAAGTATTTAAAATTTTACTCATTTTTAAGACTTTATTTTATAACCTATTTTAAACAAATAATAAGCAAGTAACCAGCTTAGAAAACTTATAATTGATAAATATAATATACCAAACATAATAGAACCATCAGACTGGCCAATGAATGCAAACCTGAAACCATCTATCATATAAAAAAATGGATTGGCCAAACTTATTTTTTGTAAAAAATCTGGTAATCTTTCTATACTATAAAATGTTCCAGATAAAAAAGAGAGAGGAATTATAACAAAATTAGTAACAGTGGCCATATGATCAAATTTTTCTGCCCATAGGCCAGCTATTATCCCAATATTTCCTAATATAAATGAAGCTAGAAAAGTGAAAATAATTAACATTAGATAGTTCTGAATTTCAAAATCAATTATTAAATAAAAAACAAAAATTGATATCACCGCAATCATCACACTTCTAGTAACAGCAGCTAGCGATATAGCCAAAGTTACCTCGATAGCAGACAAAGGTGCATACAAAATATCAACTATATTTCCCTGTATTTTGCTTATCATAAAAGAGGAAGATGAGTGTGAGAAAGATTGTTGGATCACTTGCATTGCAATTAAGCCAGGGGCTAAAAATGTTATAAATGGAACTCCCAACACATCCTCTCTTGTGGATCCAAGAGCTAAAGATAAAACCATTAAAAAAAGAAGTGAAGATACAAGTGGTGAAAAAATTGTTTGAATCCAAACTATTAAAAATCTTAATACCTCTTTTTTATATAAAGTATAAGTTCCAATCCAGTTAATGTAACCAAATCTTCTAGTACCAATTTTATATTTCGTATTAATTTCAACCATCGATAGACTTATAAACCCTAATTTAAAAAAAACTGTGCAAAACTTAAGTTACCCTCAGAACAACAATTTTTTATGTTTGAATGATGTATGCAAAATACTACATAATGATAATAACACTAAATATAAACTAAATATAGTGTAAGTTGTAACATATATGAGTTGGGACGCTGAAAAGGTTGAAAAATTAAAAGAGCTATGGGGTAAAGGGTTTACTGCAAGCCAGATAGCCGAGAAACTTGGAGGAACTACTCGTAACGCAGTTATCGGTAAAGCTCACAGATTAAATCTTGAAGCTAGAGCCCCTTCAAAAAAATCATCATCAAATCAAAACAACAACTACAAATCCTCAAAAAAACCTATGCAACATATGACTAGGAAGCAGAAATTCCAGTCCATATTACTTGATAAAAATTTTGAGCCAGAGAACCCAAAATCTTTGGAAGAATTAACTGAGACTACTTGTAAGTGGCCAATAGGCCATCCGGATGAGGATAATTTTTATTTTTGCGGCAGAAAACCAGAACAAGATTTCCCTTATTGTAAATTACATGTTTTGTATGCATTTCAACCTAAAGGACAAAAAGAGGATGTTTTGGATAAAGAGGATAGCATAACAGAATTTATCGAGAAAAAAGTTAAAGCCTCGTCTGGTTAACAAAACTTTAACATTACAATCATATAATTGATTATGAAGTTTATTAAAAAATACCTTAAATGGTTAAGTACTTTTTTAGTTCTTACAGGTATTTTATTAACAAATTTGAATATGTATCCAGTAAATATAATGTTTCATGGAGCGGGAGTTGTTGGTTGGACTATTGCAGGTTTTATTTCTAAGGATAAAGCAATATTAACCAATTTTGGGTTACAGATTCCATTATTTATTATTGGTTTTTATCAAATTTTGGTTCCGTAAGTTCGGGACACTTCAATACATTTTTTATGAGGAAAATAAAAACAATATTATTTGTTTGTACTGGAAACTCTGCGAGAAGCATAATAGCGGAAAGTATTGTAAACAATAATTTCCGAAATCAATTCATCGCATTTAGCGCTGGAAGTAATCCTTCAGGGAAAATCAATCCCTACATTAAAGAGTATCTTGAAGGAAAAAAATTTAATTTAGCCACGTATTATTCGAAAAATTTTGATGAATTTTTAAAAAATGATATTGATATTGATTACGTGATTACAGTTTGTAATAACGCTAATAAAGAAGTTTGTCCTGTATGGCCCAAAAAAAAGACCATTACGCACTGGGACATCGCGGACCCTGTTGAAAAAATTAAAAAAACTAAAAATAAAGATAAAATAAATTTAATAGCTGAAGAAACTTATAATATAATTAATGAAAAAATTAAACATTGGGTAAAAAATGAAAAGTAAAAAGATATTTATTGGTGAATTTATAGGAAGTTGTTTTTTAGTCATGATTATTGTTGGTTCAGGTATTATGGCTCAAAATCTAACTGATGATATCGCTGTAATGTTAATAGCGAATACTTTAGCTACAGGTGCAGGATTATTTGTTCTGATTACTTCAATCGGTGATATCTCCGGCGCACATTTCAATCCTGTCGTTACTTTAGCAATGTATTTTACCAACAAGATTAAAAAAAATTTAATTATCACTTATATCTCTGCTCAAATTTTAGGTTGCATGTTAGGGGTAATGTTAGCAAATTTTATGTTTGATCTTCCTTTGTTGCAGATTTCACAGAAGATTAGACCTGGAATAAATATTTTTACAGCTGAGATCATTGCAACTTTTGGATTAATTTTTGTGATATTTGGATCTTTAAAGAGCGGCAAACTTGCGGTCGCTTCATCAGTAGCTACTTTTATAACAGCAGGGTATTGGTTTACCTCTTCAACTTCTTTTGCAAATCCAGCGGTAGCAATCGCAAGAACTTTTACAGACACATTTACTGGAATTAATTACTTAAATACTCCTAGCTATATCATTGCTGAGATGCTTGGTGGAATATTGGCTGTCTATTTAATCAGAAAAATTATTTTGTAATTGGAGGGCAGCCCAAGGAAATATTGATACCTTGGGCTAATTAATTAATTAATAACACAGTTGGGAGACTGATAATCAGTTAATAATATATAAATGCTTAAAAAATATTTAAATTAAGTTAAAGATTTATTAATTTTCAAGAATAAATGATATTGGAGTCGACATTCATCTCTCTTGCCAGGTTTTTAAGTCTTTTAGTTACTTGTTTTGAGACAATATCGCTATGATTGCTAGGTATTTTCAAAAAAATAGTCTTATTTCTTTTATAAATTTTAAATTCATCTAACAACAAAGAAGACATGCTAGTGAGTGACTCTGCTAATCTTAAAGCAGATCCCACTTGCTTTGAGGATAAAATTTCGTTGTTATTTAATAAGGATAAAAACTGATAATTCGGATTATATTTTAAGCCACAATGTCTCCAAAAACTTGCTGATGCAACTTTTACTCTATCTCTATGTTCTAGTTTTAGTAATGGAGTATTTAACACTTCCATAAAAACTAATTCTGCTTTTTGAAAAGCTCCTAGGCCCCAATCCATTTTACTTAAGATGCAAGCCAAGGTTAGTAATCTTCGATTAAAATATTCGTTGTCTTCAAATAATGGTGAAATAAAATTAAAATATTTCTCAAAACTCTTTCCATAGTCCCCTTTTTTAAAAGATATACCATCAGTTTTTAATTTGAAAATTTCATCCTCGCTCATTCCTTGGTTTATAATTGTATCCATATGCCCCTCTCTCAGTCCACTGATTGAGCAAATAACTTTTGAGGGGCTTGCTGCTTCAATTATTTCGTTAAGTATTATAGAGCTAAAAGGTAAATAGGGAGTTCTAGATTTAGTAATATATTCCATTGATTTCAAAGATGATTTATTAAATTTTGAAATTCTGTTTAAGTATTTAACTGCTACATCTTTTGAGAGTTTATATTGATGCAAAATATGTAATGGGTGTTTTTCTTTAAAGAGATGATATTTAAATAATGATCTCCAAGTCCCTCCTACCAAATAAATATTTTTAAATTTCTTTTTAGAAAGCCATTTTTCTTCTCTTAAAAGTTTTCTAACATATTTTCCCAAATTTCTTTTTTTTATAATAGGATTATTTTCAAGTCTTAATACTCCAAGAGGTAAAGAGGTTGTTTCAAAAATTTGATTTTTAGAAACTCTGGCAAGTTCTAAACTTCCGCCTCCTAAATCTGCAACTAATCCATCTACTTCATCAAATCCTACCATTACACCATTTGCTGATGTTCTTGCTTCTTCCTCGCCAGATAATACTAGTGGTTTTTTATTAAATATTTTTTTAATTTCTCTTAAAAATTCACTTGCATCAGTGGCCTCTCTAAAAGCTGCTGTTGCAATAATTTCTAAATCTTGAACGTCTGAAATATCTAAAATTTCTTTAAATCTATTTAGAACTTTTAAAGAACCTTTAATTCCATTGGGATTTAGTTTTTTAGATTTATCTAAATTTTTTCCAAGTTTGCAAACTGCTTTTTCATTAAAGACTGGTATTGGAGAAATTTTAAAATTATCGTATATGAGCATTCTTACTGAATTTGATCCAAGATCTATTATGGCTTGCTTAGACTTTTTATTAGACTGAAATTTAAAAAGATTTTTTAATTCTGGTTTCATTTTATTAATCTCAAATTTTGAGGTTTAGCTCTTAAAATTGACTTACCGCGACCTGATAAACTTGGATTCTTCATGAAATAGGAATGTGCGGAAAAGCCTTTTTCTTTTTCTTTATGATAGTTTCCTATGCTATCTAAATACCATGTTTCCGATTTATCTTTAAAGTTGGCTAACATAATTTGATCTAAAATTTGCTCATGTACAGTATTGTTTTCTATCGGAATTATAATTTCAATTCTTCTATCTAAATTTCTAGGCATTAAATCTGCAGATGAAATATATACCTGATTCTCTCGAGAGGGCATAGAACTACCATTTGCAAAACAATAAATTCTTGAGTGTTCTAAAAATCTGCCAATAAGGCTTTTTACTTTTATATTTTCAGATTGACCTTTAATTCCAGGTCTTAAGCAACATACTCCTCTTACCGATAAATTTATTTTTACTCCTGCGTTTGAAGCTTCGTAAAATTTCTTAATAATTCCAGGGTCTACAAGAGAATTCATTTTTGCCCATATTTCTGCAGGTTTTCCTTTATTTGCATTTACTATTTCATTTTCAATTTTTTCTTCAAAAAAATTCCTACTATTTAATGGAGACATAAAAATTTTATTCAATTTTTTTGGTTTTGCATAACCAGTTACATAATTAAAAAATTTTTCGACATCTTTGGCCAAGTCTTGATTAGAGCTAAACAGTGATAAGTCAGTATAAATTTTTGCGTTAATAGGATGATAGTTTCCTGTACCTAAGTGAACATAGCTTCGCGTTTTAGCTCCTTCTTTTCTTAAAACTAAACTTGCCTTTGCATGCGTTTTGTATTTTGCGAATCCGTAAACAATTTGAACGCCAGCTTTCTCTAGTTTCCTAGATAATTCAATATTAGCTTCCTCATCAAATCGAGCTTTTATTTCTATTACGGCTGTAACAACTTTTCCGTTTTCTGCTGCTCTACTTAGTGCTTTTACGATAGGAGAGTCAGGTGTGGTTCGATACAAAGTTTGTTTGATACCGATAACTTTGGGATCTTTTGCTGCAGCTTCTAAAAATTGAATTACTACATCAAAAGTTTCAAAAGGGTGGTGTACAACAAAATCTTTACTTCTTATAGCTGAAAAAAATTTATCATCAAATTCCTTCAATCTTTCAACTTCTCTAGGATTAAACTTTTTAAATCTCAGCTTTGGATCTTTCTTTTTACAAATTTCATCTATATCTTGTATTCCAACTAATCCTTCAACCTCATAAATATGATCTTCATCCATTTTAAATTTTTTTGAAATAAAATTTAAAAGTTTTTTGTTTGAATTAGTGAGTACTTCGAGTTTAACTACGTTTCCCCTTCTTCTTTTCTTAATTGCTTTTTCAAAATATCTCACAAGATCAGCAGCTTCATCATCTATTTCAATTTCGCTGTCTCTAATTATTTTAAACTGCAAACTTGCCTCGATATTATGGTCTGGAAATATTTCATTAGCAAATTTACAAATTACGTCATCAATTGTGACAAATTCATTTATTGTTTCAGAATTGTTTAGAGATACAAATTTTGGAAGTGCTCTTGGTATAACTATAATTGCATTTAGTTCTCTTTTTTTTTTTATTCTAGTCATTCTTAGTAAAATTGCTTGGCCTTTATTTGGTATAAAAGGAAAGGGATGTGATGGGTCAATGGCAGTAGGTGTTATTATAGGATAAATTGTTTCCTGAAAATATTCTCTTAGATACATAAGATCCTTCTTATTTAGTTCTGACATTTTTCGAATGAAAATTTTTTCTTTCGATAGCTCTTTTTTCAACTCTAGGAATGCTTCGTTTTGCTTCTTTAATAGATCTTTAGTTTTTAATACGACCCTATTCAATTGATCCTCTGCAGTTAATCCATCTGCGCTTAATTCGTCAAAACCATCTTTAATTTGATTAAAAAGTCCAGCGACTCTTACCATAAAAAATTCATCTAAATTTGTACCTGCGATTGATAAAAATTTTACTCTTTCAAATAGAGGATTTGTTTTATCTTTTGACTCTTCTAAAACACGATCATTAAACTGAAGCCAAGATAATTCTCTGTTTATGAGTTGATTGCTAATATTAGCGTTTTCTGAAAATGATGCTTTCGACATATTTAAATGTTAAATTAAAAATATGTTTAAATTATATGCGATGAGACATGCTAAATCTAGTTGGGATTTTCCAGATTTAGATGATCATGACAGGCCATTGAATAAAAGAGGGGTAAATTCAGCAAAATTAATTTGTGAATTTTTTATTAAAAAGAAATTAAAATTTGATTTAGTTTATTGCTCATCCTCTAAAAGGACAATACAAACATTAAATATATTGTCAGAAAAAATCAGTTTTAAGAAAATTATTAAAAAAAAAGCGCTTTATCATGCTAGTGAGGATGAAATTATTCATATCTTAAAACAAACAGTTGATAATTATAAAACTTTACTTTTAATCAATCATGAACCTTCAATTAGTGAACTCATAAATCGAATCTGTCTTAAAGAAAACTCTGAACAATTTGAAAATTTAAAAAGAAAATTTCCTACTGCAGCCGTTGCTGAAGTAAGTTTTAATTTCAATGATTGGGAAAAGTTATCAAAAGTTAAAGGAAAATTAATATCATTTATAAAGCCAAAAGATCTTCAAACATCTAAGGAATAGCCAGCAGATCTTACTGTTCTGATAAGATCTTTCTTGCCATCAATATTTATTGCTTTTCTTAGTCTTCTTATATGAACATCTATAGTTCTGGACTCAACATAAATATCATCTCCCCATACAGAATTTAGAAGTTGCTCACGCGAATATACTCTTTTTGGATTCTTTATTAAAAAATCAATTAGTTTAAATTCGGTTGGGCCGACTATAACTTGTTTATCTGCTCTATAAACTCTTCGTTGAACTCTATCTACTTTAAGATCCTCAAATACTACAACATCAGCGGCAACACTTGGTTTAGATCTCTTTAATAAAGCGTTAACTCTTGCAATAAGTTCTTTTTGGCTGAATGGCTTAGTTACGTAGTCATCAGCTCCTGTTTCAAATCCTTTAAGTTTGTCTTCTTCCTCACCTTTGGCTGTTAACATAATGATTGGGATATTTTTGTGAAGATTGCTTCTTTTCAAATTTTTACAGACTTCAACACCTGAAATATCTGGCAACATCCAATCTAATAAAATTAAATCAGGATTTTTTTCCTTTATATTTCTAATAGCGTCTTCTCCATTGACTGCATAATCAACTTTGTGACCCTCTTTTTCTAAATTGTATTTAAGTAAAGTTACGATAGGCATTTCATCTTCAACAATGAATAAATTTGCCCTCATTATCCTTTTGGTCGGTCTCCCTCTAAATAATCTCCTGTAATCAGAAAATAAACTTGCTCTGCAATATTGGTTGCATGATCTCCAATCCTCTCAATATTTTTAAGCATGAAAAGTAGTTGGGTTACTTTTTGTATATCGTTTTTATTTTTTTCTAAATGCTTTACTGCAGCTTCCATATTAGAATTAGTCATTTGATCTATTTCTTCATCAGAATTCCAAACATTTTCTGCTGTGTCTTTAGCTCTATGTAAATACGAATTTAAAACTGCATTGACTTGTTTTGATGCTTTTAAACCAGCTATTTCGAAATTTTTAGTAATATCATTAGGTAAATCAGTTCCAATTTTAGTTAATCGTTTTGAGATGTTTTTTGCTAAATCACCAATTCTCTCTAAGTCTGAAGAAACTTTTAAGGCAACAACTGTTTCTCTTAAATCTATTGCCATAGGTTGCCTTAAGGCAATCAAATTTACAACTTGCTCTTCTATATTTATTTCATACTTATCAGTCAATTCGTCATCTTTGATAGATTTTTCTGCTAAACTAATGTCTTTTTTAACTAAAGATTGAATAGTGTTTTCAAGCTGTTTCTCAACTCCAGTTCCCATTTTCACTATTGTATCTTTTAATAACTGAAGTTGCTCTTCGTAAGATTTTACAATGTGCGGTTTTTCACTCATTAACCAAACCTTCCTGTAATATAATCCTGAGTTTGCTGATTATCAGGATTTTTAAATATTTTATCTGTTGGTCCAAATTCTATAAGTTTTCCCAAATGAAAGAAACCTGTTTTTTGAGATACCCTAGCTGCTTGTGACATTGAGTGGGTAACTATCACAATTGTGACCTCTTTTTTAAGATCATCTATAAGTTCTTCAATTTGAGCTGTTGCTATTGGGTCAAGCGCTGAACATGGTTCGTCCATAAGAATCACTTCTGGACTTACAGATATAGCTCTAGCAATACATAGTCGTTGCTGTTGACCTCCTGATAAACCAGTTCCGATTTCATCAAGTCTATCTTTAACTTCGTTCCACAAGGCAGCTTTTTTCAAACTTGTTTCAACTATTTGATCCATTTCTTCTTTGCTCTGTGCAATACCGTGAATAGTAGGACCATAAGCTACATTTTCATAAATTGTTTTAGGGAATGGATTGGGTTTTTGAAAAACCATACCAACGTTCTCCCTAAGTCTCACAACATCTAACTTTCTTGAATTCAGTTCTAGGTTGTCCATTTTAATACTGCCTTCAACTCTACAAATTTCTATGACGTCGTTCATCCTGTTCAAGCATCTTAAGAAAGTAGACTTTCCACACCCAGATGGTCCAATTAAAGCTGTAACTTCTTTTTCTGCTATATCTATAGAGATGTCAAATAATGCCTGTTTGGATCCGTAATAAACATTTACATTTTCCGCTTTTATTTTACTCATTTAACTCCATTTCTTTTCAAATTTGTGTCTAACGATTTGAGCTGCCAAGTTCATTAAAATTAAAAAAGCTAGAAGCACCATAATACATGCAGATACTTTTTCAACAAAACCCCTCTCAGCACTTTCTGACCATATATATATCTGAACTGGTAAACTTGCAGCAGGATCAACTGGCGTACCAGGTATTGTATTCACAAAAGCAACCATTCCTATTAAAATTAAAGGGGCTGTTTCCCCTAAAGCTTGAGCCAAGCCAATTATCGTTCCAGATAAAGTTCCAGGCATTGATAGTGGCACAGTATGATGCATGGTTGTTTGCATATTACTTGCACCCATCGCTAAAGCAGCTTCTCTTATACTTGGGGGAACAGCTTTTAAAGAAGCTCTTGCAGCAATAATTATTGTTGGTAATGTCATAAGAGACAAAGTAATTCCTCCAACAAGTGGTGTCGATCTTGGTAAATTAAAAACTGCTAATAAAACACCAAGACCTAGCAAACCAAATACTATCGATGGAACAGCTGCCAAATTGTTAATGTTTACTTCTATAAAATCTGTAAATTTATTTTTTGGTGCAAACTCCTCGAGATAAATTGCAGCTAGCACTGCAACAGGAAATGAAAACGCTAAACATACTAGTATACTAAAAACTGTTCCCATAAACGAGCTAGCTATACCTGCTAGTTCTGCCTCTCTTGAATCAGGACTTGTAAAAAAACTAATGTTAAACTCTGATAAAATATCTCCTCTTTCATTAAGCATATCGTAAATCTGCAACTGGTAATCATTTACTCTTCTATTCTCCTCAGGAATATCTCTTGGATAATTTCCCTTATGAACTTGATCAACATCATCAGAAGCTGTTAATTTTATGGGCACTATTTTACCTAGATAGTCTGGATTTTTTAAAAGTAGATCTTTAACCTCTGCCTCATATTTATACGAAACCATTTGTATCAATTGACGATCCTCTTCTTCAGGAAGTCCAGGATCTAATGAGGTCATAGCTTTGTAAGCAACATCATAATAGTCTGCATTTTCTAAATCATCTTTTGATGGGCTTTCTGCATCGATTAAAAGTAATTCTTTATCATAATGAACTTCTGTTACTATCCAAGTTTTTTGGAAAGCTGAGTAACCTTTTGAAAATATCTGAAACATAAAAACTGCTAAAAAGCTTAAAGCTAATCCTATAGCTATTTTGCCATACCATTGAAATCTTCTTTCAGCGTTATATCTTTTTTTTAATAAATTTTTCTTAAAACTATTCATATTTTTCCCTATATTTTTTAACAACTGAAAGAGCGATTACATTTAAGAATAAAGTTACTATAAATAAAGATATTCCTAATGCAAAAGCTGATTGAGTTTTTGGATCTCCAAATTGTTGGTCTCCAATTAAAATTACTACAATTTGCGCTGTAATGGTAGAAGTTGACTCAAGTGGATTCATTGTAAGATTAGCCGCTAGTCCTGAGGCCATTACAACAATCATTGTTTCTCCTACCGCTCTCGATACTGCTAAAAGTATCGAACCTACGATACCAGGTAGGGCTGCTGGAAAAATTACTTTTTTTACAGTTTCAGATTTTGTTGCGCCCATTGCGTAACTCCCATCTCTTAAATTTTGAGGTACTGCCGTCATAACGTCATCGCTTAGACTTGAAATAAAAGGAATTATCATTACTCCCATAACTGCTCCTGCAGCTAAAGCGCTCTCCGCTGAAACTTCTAAACCCATAGCGTTACCAATTTCTTTAACAAAAGGACCGACGGTTAAAGCTGCAAAAAAACCATACACCACTGTTGGAATACCAGCTAAAATCTCAATAATAGGTTTCGCATATTTTCTTACGTCTCTTCCAGCATACTCAGATAGATATATCCCACTCAGCAAACCTATGGGGATGGCAACACACATTGCAATAAAAGCAATAAAAAAAGTTCCAGCAAATAAAGGCACAGCTCCGAAAGCATCCTTCATTAATTCAGGATCTGGTTGGCCATCTCTCACAAAAGTTTTAGCAGGATACCAATGAGTTCCGAATATAAAGTCAAAGATTTTTACTGCTTGAAAAAACCTAATCGCTTCGAATAAAAGTGAAAAAACTATTCCGATTGTAACTAAAACTGCGCCTAATGATGCAACAAATAACACCCATTTAAGAAAAATTTCTACTGGTTCTCTCATTCGATCATTTTTCTGAACAGATCTATACGCAAAACTCAGAGAGAAAATTAAAATTGCTAAAATAATTGCTACTTTAGCGCTGTTAGCTATTCCTTTTAATTGAATGTACTTATTAGCAGACTCATCTAGAAAATTAGTAATATTTCCCGTGTAAGTTCCTGCGGCTAATGCTTTAACCTTTGTGTAAATAAGCTGAAGCTCATTTTTAGTTAAGTTCTGATCAGTGTAATCTTGTAAAATAAATGTTTTAACTATTGATGGTTCAAAAACTGACCAAAGAGCAAAAATTATTAATGCTGGTGCAGCACACCAAGCAGCTAAATAATATCCATAAAATTTTGGTAATGCCGTAAGTCTTTGTGATGATTGAATAACTAGAGCTTTTTTTCTACCGAAATAATAACTTGTGAAAGCTAAGAGAATAATAAAAGTTACAAGTATTAAATTCATATTGAGCTTCCAGATATAAAAAGGGGGTAAAATACCCCCTTTTTGTTTAATTGATACTACTACTTCTTAGCAGGCATGTTAACTAACTTCGTAGCGTTAGTTCTAGATGTTTTGTATAACTTGCCATCTAGAGGTACTAGCCCGATATCAGTTAAATAACCTTTATTACCCATAGCTTTTTTACTTGTGAACTCTTTTACGAATTCATGTAAGCCAGGTACAACGCCCACGTGAGCTTTTTTCACATAGAAGAATAAAGGTCTTGCAACTGCGTAACTGTAATCTTGAATCGAAGATAGACTTGGTTGACCACCTTCAATGCTTGCAGCTTGCAATTTATCTTTTGCAGCTAAGAAATAACTGAAACCAAAGAAACCGAACATTTCTTTGTCCGCAGCTAATTTTTGAATAATAAGTGAGTCGTTCTCACCAACTTCAATTACCGCACCATCTTCTCTTAACGCTTTATATTTAGCGCCAGCTTTTTTAGAAGCATCATCGATACCTTTTTTCATTACTAATGAATTCCAAGCATCTCTTGTTCCTGATGTTCCTGGAGGCACCATAACTTTGATAGGGTAGTTTGGTAATGATGGGTCGATATCACTCCAATTTTTATATGGATTTGGTACTAACGCACCATCTTTAGCAACTTCTTTTGCTAATGCTGCCCATAATTGTTTTTTTGTAAAGTTTACTGGTTTAGCATCTTTAGAATAAGCTAACGTTATTCCGTCGTTACCAACTGTAATCTCTACGATTTCTTCAACACCATTTTTTTGACATAGCGCATACTCTTTAGCCTTCATAGCTCTAGATGCATTTGTTATGTCTGGGTGCTCTGTACCAACTCCAGCACAGAATAATTTAGCTCCACCACCTGTTCCTGTTGACTCGATTACTGGTGTTTTAAATTTACCAGACGAACCAAATCTTTCAGCAACGATAGTTGCGTACGGGAATACAGTTGAAGAACCTACGATTTTAATCTGATCTCTAGCTTGAGCAGAAGTTACAACTAACATTGCAACTAATGAAGCTAAAGCGATTGATAGTTTTTTCATTGTTTATCCTTTCATTTATTAATTAATTAACAAACATAAGACTCATAGAATTAAGAGGACTCTTTAATATTACAGATGTGTTACAAATTTATTAAAATGATAACTTTTTAGTTGAACTTTCTAGTTATCTCGATTTGCTCATAATCAGAGGATAAAGACCCTCCGCAACTAAAAGGTCTTACTTTATTTTTAACTGCGTAGGATTGAGTTGGCTTTAATGTAACTTCTAGTTGTACAAAGTTAACTAATTTTTGAGTAAAACCTTTATCATATCTCCAAGCATTCCATTGTGTTGGAGCGGTGAATACTTCACTTAAATAAGATGCAGCTTTTGAGTGAATCATATTGCTCTCGTTTTGTCCTTTTAAAAGATTATTTTTAACTTTTTCAAAAATTTTTCTACATTTAATTGAGTCCACCATGTACGAGTTAGCATTTAAATGAGTGCTCATCGGTGCTGACACAATTAATTGAATTCCATCGTCTCTTCTAGAAAATAAAGCTTCAGTATAAATTGTAGATACATTTTTACTATCTACTTCAAGAACTAAATCGTTTTTAGCTTGCTTAAGATCGTTTTTTAATCTTAAAAGTCCTAGATCAAAAACTGTAAGAGGTTGAGAACGTAAAGTTTTCTCTATTAAATTTACATCTGCTTTAACAGTTGTAAAAATTAAACTTAATAAAACCAGACTTATATAATTCATTATTCTAGTCATACTAGAATTTTAACTATTTCGCTGTCTATCTCAAGACAAAATATAATTAAACTTTAATATTTGCTAAAATTTAGAAAAATGAACCTTTATTTCAGTGCCACTTTGAGCTTCACTTTTTATTTCTAACTCACCTCTATGCTGATTAACAATGTGCTTCACGATCGCCATTCCAAGTCCAGTACCACCAACTTTTTTACTTTTAGCAGCATCAACTCTAAAAAATCTTTCTGTTATTCTAGGAATTTGTTCAGTTGGAATTCCAATACCATTATCTTTAATGGACACGGTATAAGAGTCTCCTATAACTTTTCCGTTACCTTGCCCACAATTAATTTCAATCTTTTTATTTTTATCTGAATATTTTATACTATTATCAATAATATTTGAAAAAACTTCAATTAATTTTTCATGATCGCCTTTAATAAAGAAATCATCTTTTATATTATTTTTAAATTCAAAAGGTTTTAAATTTTTTTGATGGATATCTTCAACGTTATTTAAAATTTCTTTTAAATTTACTTTATCTTGAGGCTGTATATGTTCCTCTAACTCAATTTTACTTAGTGAAAGTAAATCTTTAATTAAGCTTTCCATCCTATCAGCTTGCTCAAGCATTATCGGTATGAATTTTTTTTGTGCTTCTAAATCATCTTTCGCATGTCCGCTTATAGTTTCTAGAAATCCTTTAATAGAAACTAAAGGCGTTTTAAGTTCATGGCTTACATTGGCTACAAAATCAGATTTGAACCTTTGCGCTTTTATAATATCAGTTAAATCTTTTAGAAATAAAACAACTGAGTCAGGATCATCGACATATGAGGTCGGTCCAGAGAATAGATAAACTTTAAAGAACTGAAATGAGGGAGAGGATAATTCTAAATCCATAGTAATTGTCTCTTTTTTTAAAAGCACTAAATCAATATTTTGGAGTAAATCAGGAACTCTCAATAAAGTAGCCACGTGCTTATTTAAATTATTTTCTCCAAATTTTTTTTTTGCACTATTATTAAAAAATTTGATATTTTTAAATTTATCTACAATTAAAATTAGATCATCGATTTGATTTATAATCTTTACTTGCTCATTAGTTTTTTCAATATTTTCATTGGTGATGTCTTCTATTCCCTCTTCATTATTACTTGGTTTGTTCTCTCTCTTAATATCGGATCTTGCCTCCATACCTGCTACAATTGATTTTCTGGATACTGCAATTACTACGATCACAATTATTCCAGCAAGAGAGTAAAATAATAATTCCATGATTTGATTATACTTTAAAGATATAGACTAAAGAAATATTTTTTAGCGGTTTGATACCGCACTATTTAAAAAGATTTTTGCGCAATTTTCCCAGGTATATTTTTTAGCATGCTCAATGCAAGCGCTTCTATCTGACTTAAGAGCTTCAAGTGCTGCTTTTTTAAGATCGTTGTTTAACGAGCCAATGTTTGTACCGTTAAAAATATCTTTTGGTCCTGCTACTGGGTAAGCAGCTACTGGCAATCCACATTTTAAAGCTTCTATAATTACAATTCCAAAAGTATCTGTTTTGCTCGGGAAAACAAAAACATCAGAAGAAGCAAAGTAACTTGCAAGCTCACCATTTGTTCTCTCTCCTTTAAATATCGCTTCAGGATATTCTTTTTTAAGTTTATCTAAATCAGGTCCTTTACCGACAACTAATTTCGTACCTTCTAAATCTAAATCCAGAAATGCTCTTATATTCTTTTCAATAGATACTCTTCCCACATAAAGATAAATTGGTCTTTTATATTCTAAATTAATCTTTTTTGGTTTTTGGAATGCCCCGTGATTTGCCCCTCTAGTCCAAACAACCATCTTATCCTTGTCAAAACCAATATCTTGAAGTTCATTTTTCATTGACTGAGTTGTTACCAAAATTTTTTCTGCCTGTGAGTGAAATCCTTTAAGGAACTTTTGAGCAAGCTTAATTGGCAAATAAGGATAGTATAGCTTCAAATATTTATCAAATTGAGTATGGTAAGAAGTGGTAAACTTAAGCTTATTTTTTACACAATATCTTTTTGCAAATATTCCTATCGGGCCTTCTGTAGCTATGTGAATTATGTCAGCATCGGCTTTAGAAATTAATCTACCTACTCTAGGCCAAACATTAAGAGAAAGTTTTATTTCATTATATTTTGGCATTGGCACAGTAAAAAATTGATTAGGTTCAATATATTCAACCTGATGTCCAATTTTTTTTAATTCATCGCCAAGATTTTTTAAAGTTCTACAAACACCATTCACTTGCGGATACCAGGCATCAGTAACGATTAAAATTTTCATTTATTTATTTACTACTTTTAGATATGGCTTGTAATCGACAACATCACCTCTGATTTTGTCCCAGTCAATAACTTCCATGCGACCATCGAAATGTTCTACCAAGAAAGTTGCACCTTCTACCCAATCACCACAATTTAAATATCTCACACCATCTAAGACTTGATCGGCAGAATGATGAATATGACCACAAATTATACCATCAACATTTTTTCTTTTAGCATAAGTTGCTAAAGTTTTTTCATAATCGCCTATATATTTTACAGCGTTCTTTACTTTGTGTTTTAAATATTTTGCTAAAGACCAATTACCCTTTTTAAATAATCTTCTAAAAAAATTGATAACAACATTAAACTCAAGTAAAAAACTATAAGCAATAGCTCCTACTTTTGATAACCATGGAGCATATTTCATCACTCCATCCCAGGCATCACCATGAACAACAATATACTTTTTATTATCTGAGCTTACATGTATGGCTCTATTTACAACTTCAATATTGCCAAAATGTAATGGTAAAAATTTTCTGAAGACATCATCATGATTTCCAACAATATATTTTACTTTTGTTCCATGTCTTGCTTTTCTTAATGTTTTTTGAATCACATCATTATGTTCTTGAGGCCAGTAAAATTTTGTTTTTAAAGCCCAAACATCAATGATATCACCAACAAGATATAAATTCTCTGACCTTGAATGTTTGTAAAATTCTAATAATTTGTTTGCTGCACTTTTTCTATGCCCAAGGTGCAAGTCGGAAATAAAGATGCTTTTGTAATTTAAAATCTTTCCCTTAGATTTAGTTTGAATTGTTTCCATATTTTTTATAAAACGAATCTCTAGTACAAGTAGAATCATAAATATGTTACAGAATTGTTAAAATATGAATAAAAAATTGAATTTTGCGGTGATATTTAACGCAAATGCAGCAGGTGGTAGAAAACTTAAATTAATTAACAAGGTCATTAATCTTTTAGAAAAAAATCATATTGTAGATCTTTTTAAAACCGAAAGCGAAGATCATGCAAGGAATGTATTTAAAGAATTGTCTAATAAAAAATTTGATCGGTTAGTATTTGCTGGCGGTGACGGGAGCGTATGTTTTGGTATTAATGAAATGTTTAAAAGTGATAATCTAAAAGACAAATTAGTTGGATACATACCTGCTGGCACTGCAAATATTTTACAAATAGAAACTCAAATTAAGAAAAAGGCGGAGGAGATTTACAACGTCCTAGTATCAGATAATCATAAGAAAATTTCATTAGCAAAAATAAATGATAAGTACTTTTTCTTGATGGCTGGTGTAGGTTTTGACTCTCGAATTGTTGAGTCCATAAATACTAATATTAAAAAGTATCTTGGAAAAGTAATTTTCGCTTTAAAAGGTTTTCAGCATTTTTTATTTTTAAAAAATAATAAAATGGAGGTTAAGGTAGATAATGAAAAAATTATGGCTGATTGGATTTTATGTACTAATTCAAAATACTATGCTGGTCCCCATTCTATAACTAATGATACCAATATATTTGAAAACAGGATAGTGGCTTACATATTTAAAGACCTGACCAGAATAAAATTACTTTATTATGTTTGGTTAATTTTAACCAAAGGCGACTTAACTCCTGCAAAAAGTGTAATTAAAAAAGAATTGATCAGATTAAAAATAAATGGTGTAAACAATAAAGTTCTATCACAAGTTGATGGTGAAAATTGTGGTTACGTAAACAGTCTTGAAATCCAAAAAACAGACAGATTTATAAATTTATTAGTTCCGTAGGATTTTCTAAATCTTTTCAACTTTTAGTTTAAAAGATTTTTCTTAATTTCAGTTGAAAAATTTTTAAGATTATTTTAGATTTTTCTTTTTTGGAGGAACAATATGAAAAAAAAGTTAAAAAAAAACGAAAAGAAAAAGAAAAAAATACTAAAATCAATCGATAAGCTTAAAAATAAGATAAGCACTAAACAAAAAAAACTATCAAAGATTGATCTAAAGATAGCTAGTATCGAGAAAAAAATCGCTGAAAAAAGAGCTAACAAAAATAAAGAACCTATCACAGCATCTTTAAATAATTAGTTTATAAAGTAATTAAATGCCCCTGATTTAAAAACATCAGGGGTTTACTTTAATTTACCAAAAAGGTTTAAAAGTATAACTCCTGAAACAATCAAAATTAATCCAACAGTACCATAAAGATTAGGAATTTGATTGTATTTAAATATACCAAACAAAGTAACTGCTGTTATCGTTAACGCACCGTAAGTCGCATAAGTAAATCCAACAGGTATTATAGTCATAGCTTTTGATAAACAAAAAATACAAACAACAATACTTGTGATGCAAAAAATTGTTGGATAAAGTTTTGTAAAACTTTCTGTAGTTTTTAAAAAACTATTAGAAGCTATTCCTGATATGATTGCTAAAAAAAGATAAATATAACCTGAAATTAAAGTAATACTTTTCATTAAATTTTAGCGAACTGACCGCCCTCTCTAAATCTCCAAAGCCATTTCTTCATCGCTTTTTCTACATCAGTCGGCTCGATACCCAAATCTTTTAAAGACGAATGATTACCTGATACAACATTATCAGACTCTGACAAAATTTCACACTGGTCTCGAGTAAGTATTGGTGCCATTGGAAGTAAGCTTAATACAGAACTCTGTATTTTTGCAATCGGCATGGGCATTTCAATCACCATTCTTTTTTTGCCAATAGTTTTCATTATTGATTTAACCATGTCACCAAAACTAATTATTTTAGGACCACCAATTTCATAAATCTTACCAGCGGAACTCTTACTTAAAATAGACTTCATTATTGCATCAGCAACATCGGTTACCATAATTGGTTGAAATTTATAATTTATACCAACTAATGGAATTATTGGGGAAAAACTAAGTTTAGAAAATAAATTTGTAAAATTATCCTCAGCTCCACACACAACACTAGGTCTTATAATAATTGTTTGATCGAAATTTGATAATGCAACTTGTTCACCTCTAAATTTTGATTGTTGGTATCTTGATTTTGACTCAGGGTTTGCTCCTATTGCGCTTACATGAATAAATTTCTTCACACCATATTTTTTACACATATTAGAAACTAGTTCAGGGATATCTACATGTATCTTATCAAATTTTTGTTTTCTATTTTCATAAAGTATCCCAATTAAATTAATTACTACATCTGAGTTTTTTATGGACTCTTCTAATTTAAAATAATTTTTAGAATTTAACTCAAAAAGTTCGACAGCCCCAGGAGTTGATTGAGTTTTTAAATATCCTTTTAAATAAGGTTTTCTTGTGGGTATAAAGCACCTGTAATTATTCTTTGACAAATTTCGGACAAGATATCTGCCTATAAATCCTCCACCGCCAAGGATTGTTGCTATTGGGTGATTGTTCATGGTAATTAGAATAGGTATATGAAAATACATAAAATTCAAGGTGACATATCAAAAGAAGTAGCCAGTTCTTTTAAAGAAAGCGTAGCAATAGATACAGAGGCGACTGGTTTAAAAATACCAGAAAGAGATAAGCTTAGTCTCATTCAGATTTGTGGGCAGAATAGCGATGTTTACATCATCCAACCAGATAAAAAAAGTTACCAAGCGCCAAATTTAATCTCAGTTTTAGAAAATAAAGATATAATAAAAATTGGACATTTTTTAAGATTTGACAAGAGTGCTATCGAGTATTTTTTAAAATGTAAAATTCAAAATATTTTCGATACAAAAATAGCTTCCAAATGCGTGCGAACTTATACAGATCAACACGGATTAAAAAATCTTGTTTATGAATTCTGTAATAAAAATTTAGATAAAAGACAGGGTAGCAGTGATTGGAATAGAAATATTAATGACATGACTGGTAAACAATTAGAATATGCTGCAAACGACGTAATTTATTTACATAAAATTAAAAGTGAATTAGAAAAAATGCTTAAAAGAGAAAATAGATTTGAACTATATAAAAAATGTATTAATTTTTTAGATACAAGAATTGAACTAGATCAATCGGGTTTTAAATTTGATATTTTTGAACATTAATGAAAAAAAATAATTATTTAAGCATTGTAAAAAAATCTGCTTTTACACAGATTAATGAATTAAAAAAAATTAATCAGGTATTAAATAAAGACTTTATTAAAGCTACTGAATTAATTTCTAATTGTAAGGGAAAAATCATTACAGTCGGGATTGGTAAGAGCGGTATAATTGCGAGAAAAATTTCTGCAACCTTGTCTTCGGTTGGTGTTCCTTCATTTTTTTTAAGTCCTGATTTTAATCACGGAGATCTTGGGCAAATCGAAAGAAAAGATATATTATTGATATTTTCATATTCAGGAAACACAGTGGAATTAAATAATCTTTTAAAATTTGGAAATAGATTTAATATAAAAATTATAGGTGTGGCATCAAAAAAAGACAGCAATTTATTAAAAGCCAGTGACATAAAAATTCTTTTACCAAAAGTGCTAGAAGCTGACCCAACAAAAATGGTCCCCACAACCTCTACTACTATAACTTTATTGTTTGGAGACTGCTTAGCTGTAGCGCTAATGCATAAGAAAAAATTTTCGAAAGAAAAATTTAGACTTTTTCATCCAGGTGGAAGTATAGGTCAGGTTTTGACCACGGTTAAAGATATAATGGTGGTTGGTAAAAAAATGCCAGTCATAAATATTAATTCTAATATATCAGAAGCGATTAAAGTCATAACAAAGAAAAATCTAGGAATTGTAGTTGTAACTCAGAACAGTATGATAAAAGGAATTATTTCAGATGGAGACGCGCGTAGAGGTATTCAAAAATATTCTAAAAATGAAAAAATTTACAAATTTATGAAAAAAAATCCTCTTGTGATAGATGGAGATTTACCAGCTTCTAAGGCCTTATCAATTATGAATGAAAAACGGATAACTTCTCTTCTAATAGGTGCAAAAAATTCCAAAAATATGAGTCAGAAGAAATTAAAGGGCGTTTTACATATGCATCATTTATTAAATTTTGGGATAAAGTGAAAAAAAAAAGAAAAATTATAAAGACAGTTCAAATTAGTTTACTTTTAATTTCTTTAATCTTAATTTATCTAACTTATTATAATAATGAGCCTCTAGAGAAACAAATACAGACCCAAACTGAAGACGAAAAGAAAAATACCTTTGAAAATGTAGAATATACTGGTTTTGATTTAAGTGGTAATAGATTTGTAATTAAGTCAAAAAATGCAGAATTTGATATTGATGCACCTGAATTAATTAATATGAAAATTATGTCAGCTATCTTTTACTTTAAAGATGGAACAATTTTAAAAGTAAATGGTGACTATGGAAACTACAATAACAAAACGTTTGATATAGAGTTTAGGGATAATATTAAAGCTGAGTATGAAAAAAATTTTTTATACGCTGATAATCTTGATTATTTAAATACTAAAAGTATGTTGACTGTATATGGAAATGTCCAAAGTTTAGGTAAAAAAGGTGAGCTTACCGCAGATAAATTGGAATTTGATTTAAAAAAAGAAACATTGGACATTTCAATGTTTGATAACGATCAAATTGATGTTAAGTTGAAACAACAATGAAAAAAGGATTCCGAATAATTAAATTCAAAAAGGACAAGCCGATATTTCAATTAAAAGATATTAGTAAATCGTTTGATGGAAGACCAATATTAAAAAAAATATCTATAGAAATGTTTCCAGGAGAAATTGTTGGATTGCTTGGGCCTAATGGTTCTGGAAAATCTACACTTTATAGCACTATTATTGGAGAAAATTCACCAGATACTGGAAAAATTTTTTTAAAAAATAATGATATTACAGACAAACCCATTCAAGAAAGAGCAAAAGATGGCATTGGTTACTTAAGTCAACATCGAAGTGTTTTTGGCATGTCAGTCTATGATAACCTTCTTGGTATTTGTCAATTAAGTATCAAAGATGAGAAAAAACAAATTGAACTTACAGAAAATCTTCTAGATGAGTTTAATCTTCAACATTTAAGAAATATTAACAGCAATGTTTTATCTGGGGGAGAGGTTAGAAGATTAATGATGGCCAGAGTTTTAATCAATAAACCAAAAGTAATATTACTCGATGAACCGATGGCTGCTTTGGACCCAATAGTGGTTCAAGATATTCAAAAATACATTTTGAAAATACAGACCTTTGGATGTGCAATCTTGATTACAGATCACCAGGTTAAAAATTTATTTGATATAGTAGATAGAGCTTATGTATTAGGTGAACAAAGCATTATTGCTAAAGGAACTCCAAAAGAAATTTTAAAATCATCAAAAGCAATTGAATTATATTTTGGTAATCAATACAATTATTAAACTTTGATGCCAGATAAAAGTTTTTCACTAAGTTTAACCAAAAAAATCAAGAGGTTCTCAAAAACAATTAGACCAGACCCTGATAAATCTATCTCAATAAGAAGTTTTATTCTTGGATGTATTTGTGAAGATATTTCTCAGGCTAAAAATGTTTTAGAATCGGAAGATGTTCTTTCAACAATAAAATGTTTAAAAAAACTAAATTATAAAATCATAAAAATTGCAAAGGGTGAATATAAGATTTTTGGAAAAGGAGTTGGATCAGCATTCACTAAGAGGAACACTGAATTAAACTTTCAAAATAGTGGAACTGCTGCAAGACTTATTACTGGTTTGCTCTCAACTAATCCAGATATCCAAGTTAAATTAAATGGCGACAAATCATTAAGAAAAAGAAATATGAGCAAGTTAATTTCTTTATTAAGCATGTTTGGGGCAAGTTTTTATCCTAAAGGAAAAAAAACTTTTCCTTTAACATTAATTGCATCCGAGATGCCAGTGGGAATAAATTTTACCTCTGGAACTAGTGCCCAATTAAAATCCGCATGTATTCTCGCTGCTATCAACTCTTTTGGCACAACTAATATTTATGAAAAAATGGCATCCAGAAATCATACTGAAAATATGATTAAAAATAATAAAGAGGTATTTAAAATAATAAAAAATGATCACTTAAAAATATATGGAAAAAAAAGCCTAGAAAACTTTAAAATTCAAATTCCAAACGATCCAAGTTCTGCAGCTTTTTTTGCAGCTTTAACTTTATTAAACGAAAAATCAACTCTTAAAATTAAAAGTGTTGGATTAAATCCAAGAAGAATAGGTTTTTATAAAACTTTAAAAAAAAGTGGAGCGAGAATCTATATGAAAAATAAAAAAACAATGAATGGAGAAATTGTTGGAGATTTGATAGTAAAAAGTAGTAAGCTCAGACCAATCTTTTCTCCGGCTAAAGATTTTTCATCAATGGTTGATGAATTTCCAATATTATTCGTCATAGCCGCACTCACTCCAGGAAAATCAGTATTTAAAGGTTTAGAAGATTTAAAAAATAAAGAAAGTGATAGAGTAAACGAAATGAAAAAGATAATACAAAAACTTGGCGTTCCATTTGTCTATAGAAAAGGTACTGTTCAGATTAAAGGAGCAAAAAAAAAGGATTATAAAGATAAAACTCTAAAAGTTCCAAATTTAAAGGACCACAGGATTTGTATGTCGGCTTCAGTCTTAGCATTGATCTCGGGTGCTCAAACTAGTATTAAAAATTTTGAAACAGTTTTTACATCTTCACCCTCCTTTTTAAAAATTATTAAGCAGCTGGGAGGGAAATTTGAAAAAAAATAAAAAAAAATTTTTAATAGTAATAGATGGGCCTAGTGGATCTGGTAAAAGCACTGTAGCAAACCTTATTGGAAAAAAATTTTCTATGTCCGTTTTATTTTCAGGTTTACTTTATCGATATGCAGCAAAAAAAATTTTAGAGAAAAACCCTCGAAAAAAATATGAGTTTCTTAAAAAAATTTTTAAGAAATTAAACTATAAAAAATTAAGAATATTAAATTTACACTCGACTAAAATTTCGTCATTTACTTCAGAAATAGCTAAAGATAAAAAAATAAGAAGTATTATAACAAATCAATTTCAAAAAAGTTATGTAGAAAAATATAAGAGAGTTGTTATTGAAGGTAGAGATGGCGCTAAAATATTTCCAAAAGCAGATCTTAAATTTTACATAGTTTGTAAACCCCTCAGGATAGCAGCAAAAAGACGCTGGATACAAAATAAAAAAAAGGGAGACAAAACATCGTTGAGTAAAGTCTATTTAGATCTCAAAAAGCGTGATTTTACAGATAAAAATCGTAGACATTCAAAACTTGAAAGACATCCGGACTCAGTGTACATCAATACGGCTAAATTAAATATTAATGAAGTATTATTAAAAATGAAAAAAAAAATAGAGAGTAAAATAAAATAATATGGCTTTAGAAGAAAACCTAAAAGTACATAATTCTAAAGCTCACAAGGAATTTGAGAGTTTACTAGATAAAGATTTTAAAGATAGAAAACTTATCGAAAATGAGATCATAAAAGCTACAATAACTGAAATTACAAAAAATTTTATAATTTGCGATGTTAAGGCTAAAATGGAAGGTATGATCCCTGTAGAAGAATTTAAATTTGATGATGAAATAAGTAAATTAAAAGTGGGAAGTAAAATTGATGTTTTTCTTGAACGAGTAGAAAGTTTCAAAGGTGAAATAGTAATAAGTAGAGAGAAAGCAAGAAGAGTCAATGCATGGAAAAAGATGGAAAAGGTATTTGAGTCTCAAGAGGAATTGACTGGGTACATTACCGGAAAAGTTAAAGGTGGTTATATTTGTACAGTAGACTCACTCCCAACCTTTATGCCAGCATCACAAATAGATATTCGTCCATTGAAAAAAATTGATCATCTCATGAACACACCAATCAAAGTAATTGCCACAAAGATTGATAAAAATAGAGGTAATGTTTGTACAAGTCGAAGGGCCGTTTTAGAAAAAAGTAAGAATGCAGAGATTTCGGAAGCTCTTAAAAACTTAAAAGAAGGAGACATTGTTGAAGACGCAAGAGTCAAAGCGACAACTGACTGGGGAATCTTTCTTGATATTAATGGAATTGATGCTTTACTACATGTAAGTGACTTGAGTTATGGAAGAGTAAAAAAACCGTCAGACATGGTTTCTATTGGCCAAAAGCTAAAAGTAAAAATTACAAAAATAGATAAAAAAACAAATAGAGTCTCAGCATCTATAAAAGCTTTAACAGAGGATCCATATGAGAATCTAGGAAATAAATATAAAGAAGGAAAAATTTATGAAGGTGAAGCAACCAAAGTGATGAATTATGGAGTATTTGTAAAACTTGAAGAAGGTATTGAGGGACTTATTCATAGTAGTGAACTATCATGGTCAGATAAAAACATTGATCCTAGTAAAGTTTTATCTCCTTCGCAAAAAATAAAAGTAAAAATTGTAACAATAGACAAAGAAGCCAAAAGAATTTCATTATCTTACAGAGAAACATTGGATAATCCTTGGAGTAAAATAAATGATAGCATAGGACAAGTTTTGGAAGTAAAAATTAAAAGTGTAAGTGATAAAGCAATTTATGCTGAGTTAGAAAATGGACTTGTTGGAATGATCCATTATAAAGAAATTTCATATAAAGAGAATATTGAAGACATCAAAAAATATAAAAAAAATCAAATAATTAAAGTCAAGTTGATAGAGATAAAAAATGAAAAAATTAAATTGTCAATTAGATCATTAGAGAAAGATCCAATGAATTGGTTTAAAGAAAATAACAAAAAAGTTAATGATATTATTACTACTAAAGTTTATGAAGTTTCAAAAACTGGGGTAAAAGTTGCTATAGATAAAGAAAAAAAATTAATCTCTTTAATCAAAAAATCAGATTTAGCAAAAGAAAGCGCTGATGCTAGACCTGAAATTTTCTCACCTGGAAATTCTTTGGATGCAAAAATAACTGAGCTTGATTTTGAAACTAGAAAGATTAAGTTGAGTGTAAAAGCTGCTCAAATTGATGAAGAAAAAAGTTTATTAAAAAAATTCGGCGCTGGAGCGACTAAGTCAGGGGCTACCTTAAAAGATATATTTGGTAAAGCCTTAGGAAAAAAGAAAAAGGATAAAAAAGAATAATTGTCTAGGTTACAAATTCTTAGAGAGTTAAAAGCTAAGCATCCTCTATTTTCAAACAATCAAATAGAAACATTACTTGACCACTTTTTAGAAATACTTGAAGAAAATTTAATTAAGAGAAATAAAATAGAGATTAGGTCATTTGGAACATTTTTTATTAAAGAAATTAAAGAAAAAAGAAGTGCAATTAATCCTAAAACTGGTGAATTGATTTATGTACCCAAGAAAAATAAAGTAAGATTTAAACCAAGTAAAAAATTGAACACTTTAATAAATGAAAAATAAAAAGACTATATTTATTGCTTGTGACACTACAAGTCAGAAAAAAATAAAAAAAATTATATCAGAAACAAATAGTTTGAAACTAAATATTGGGTATAAAATTGGTCTTGAATTTTTTTACTCTAAAAACGGAAGAAACTTTTTATCACAAATAAAATCCAAGAATATTTTTCTTGATTTAAAGTTTAATGATATACCCAACACTTGTGGAGCGGCTTTAAAAGCTATTCAAGATTTAAAAAATATAAAATACATAACTGCTCATATAAATAGTGGGGAAGAAACGCTTCGAACAATAAAAAGAATAAGTAGGAATAAATATAAAATTTTAGGTGTAACGGTTTTAACTAGTATAAATAAAATTCATCTTAAAAGACTAGGCTTTAAAAATGATATAAAAAATGTTGTGGTGTGTCAGGCAAAAATAGCTAAAAAATTAAAATTAAATGGTATAGTTTGTTCTGGCCAGGAAATTAAAAAAGTAAAAAAAATTTGTAAAAACATGGAAATTGTTGTCCCCGGTATTAGACTTCCCGGCGATAAAAACCAAGATCAAAAAAGAGTTATGACTCCAAAAAAAGCATTTGACTTGGGTGCAAGCGCAGTTGTAATCGGCAGAAGTTTAACTAATGGAAATATAAAGCAAAACCTCAAAAAATTAATCAAGTCTTTAAAATAAAATGAAGTTAAAAGTTTGTGGTTTAATTAAAGAAGATCATGTGAGGTATTGTGTTCAAAACAAAGTTGAATTTTGTGGGTTTATTTTAAATTATAAGAAAAGTCATAGATATATTTCTTTTAACAAAGCAAAAAAATTGACAAATGTTAAAAAAAATAAAACTAAATTTGTGGGTGTACTTGTAAAACCCACAGACAATGAGCTTAAAAGATTCTCAAATCTAAATCTTGACTATTTTCAAATTTATGGAAATTTCAATTACTTTGACCTTGCTAAGATTAAAGAAAAATTCAAAAAAAAAATTATTTCAGTTATTCAAGTAAAAAAAGAAACAGATATTAATAAATATAAAAAATTTGAGAAAATATCAGATATCATTTTATGGGATAGTACCGGTTATGAAAAAAGTTTGAGCTGGAATTATAATTGGCTCAGCTCAATAAAAACTAAACCAAAAAAAATGATTGCTGGCAATATTACAATTGATAAGATAGAAGGTCTTAAAAACATAGCTGACATAATAGATGTTTCTGGCGCATTAGAGACAAAAAAAGTAAAAGATATTAAAAAAATTAAAACTTTTATTCAATTATTGAGAAAATAGAATATGAAATTACAAAAAAATGTACCTTTGATAGATCAGCATGATAAAAACTTTATGTATGGTGGAAAATTTGGTGGGAATTTTATACCTGAAACTCTTAAAAAACCTATAGATGACTTAACTAAATTATTTGCAAAACTAAGAAAAGATAAAAAATTTCTTAGAGAAAGAGATCATTATTTTACAAATTATATAGGGGCTCCCACACCTTTTATCAAATTAGATAATTTAACTGATCATCTTGGGGGTGCACAAATTTATGCAAAAGTAGTTTCTGAGGCTAATGGCGGAGCTCACAAAATTTATAATGCAACTGTTCACTGTCTTATCGCAAAGAAGGCTGGGAAAAAATATATTATTGGTGATACTGGTGCTGGATATGCGGGTAAAATGCTTTCAATGGCTGCTAAAAAATTTGGTCTTAAATGTAAAATTTTTATGGGCGCTAAGGATATAAAAAGACAAAGACCTAATGTTGAAGCAATGAGAAAAAATGGAGCAGAAATAGTTCCCGTCACAACAGGAAGTCAAACTTTAGTAGATGCTGTGAGTGAATGTATGAGATACTGGGTATCAAATTGTGATACCACACACATGTGTGTTGGTTCTACGGTTGGACCAAACATCTTTATTAAGATATGCGCTTTTTCAACAGCTCAGATTTCAAGAGAGTTGATTCAACAAGTTAAAGAGGAATTTGGAAAAATACCTAACAAATTAAAATTGATAAATTGTGTTGGTGGAGGTAGCTCTGCAGCTGGATTTTGGAATGAGTTTATAAATACTCATGCAGAATTGATAGGCGTCGAAGCAGGTGGACCAAAAAATAGTAAATTGCATGCTGCACCACTAAGTAAAGGATCAAAAATTGGTATTCTTCACGGAGCTGCGCAGTATGTTATACAAGACAAAGAAGGTCAAATAGGCTCCACAGAATCTATATCCGCAGGTCTTGATTACCCTGGAATTTCTCCTCTTCATTGTTTTCTCAAGGATACAAAAAGAGCTAGATATACTTCTGCAAGTGATGAAGAGGCTTTGAAAGCTTATCAATTAGTCTCAAAATTTGAAAATATTTCTCCTTCACTTGAGCCCTCACACGCTTTTGCTGAAGCAATTAAATTAGCTCCAAAATTAAATTCATCTGAGGTTATCATTGTAAATTCATGTGGCGATAGTCTTAAAGATAAAGATATTATAAAACAAAAATTAGGGTCGTACATTAGATGAAATCAAAAATCGCAGAAGCTTTTGATAATTGTAAAAAAGAAAAAAGATCAGCTTTAATTACTTATGTAGTTGCGGGAGATAACTCAAAGAAAAATTCTATTAAAATTTTAAATGCCATCTCTCAACATGCAGATATTATAGAACTTGGATTTCCTCATAATACACCTATTGCAGATGGTGGGCAGATTCAAGAAAGTTCACATCGTGCATTAAAAAAGGGAATAGAACTAGAAGATGTTTTTCAAATTGTAAAAAAATTTAAGAAAAAAAATCAAAAAAAACCATTAATTTTAATGGGTTATTATAATTTAATATATCAAAGTGGAGAGAATAGTTTTTTAAATAAATGTAAAAAAACAGGTGTAGATGGAATAATCGTAGTTGATTTACCTTATCCAGAAAATAAAAAGTTTGCAAAAAAATGTAAAAAAAAATCAATTAATTTTGTTCAGCTCTTATCCCCTACTACCACTAAGGAAAGAATAAAAAAAATAATAAATGACTCTCACGACATGATTTATTACATAAGTATGCTATCCACAACAGGTGGAAAACTTAAATTACATCCAAAAACAATTCTTAAAAATTATTTTAATATTAAAAAATTATGTAAAAATAAGAATCTTGTAATAGGATTTGGTATTACTAACAAAACTATTTCAGCATTAAAGTCTGCTGATGGCCTAGTTGTCGGAAGTATTTTATGTAAAACTATAACAAATTGTATAAAAAAAAGACAAAATCCTGTCACAAAGTTAGATAAAATGGTATACCAATTAAGAAGGATGGTAGCTTGAACTGGATTACAAAATTTATAAAACCAAAGATAAAGTCATTATTTAAAAAAAAATCATCTGCTCCTGGAGAAGACTCCTTATGGACAACGTGTAAATGTAAGAACTTAGTTTATAAAGAGGACCTTAAAACTAATTATAATTGCTGTCCAAAGTGTGGTTCTCATCACAAACTAACATGTAAAGAAAGATTTGAATTATTCTTTGACAATGGATATTATGAACTTATTCAGACACCTCTACCTAGCGATGATCCTTTAAATTGGACCGACAGTAAAAAATATACCGAAAGATTAAAATCTGCTAGAAAATTAACTAATCAAGATGATGCAATACTAATAGCTTCAGGGAAAATCAATCAAATGAAAGTAACTGTAGGAGCACAAGATTTTAGATTCATTGGTGGTTCGTTTGGTGCAGCATCGGGTGAAGCTTTTATAGCGGGAGTTCAGCACGCAATAGATAATAAAACACCATTCATCTTTTTCAGCTGTAGCGGAGGACAGAGAATGATGGAGTCATCAATTGCACTTATGCAAATGTCAAGAACAACTCTAGCAGTTAATGAATTAAAGAAAAAAAATTTACCTTACATTGTAGTATTAACAAACCCTACAACTGGTGGGGTAACAGCTTCGTGGGCAATGTTAGGAGATATTTTAATCTCCGAACCGAAAGCTGTAATCGGGTTTGCAGGCAGAAGAGTCATTCAAGATACTGTTAGGGAGACACTTCCTGATGAATTTCAAACAGCTGAATATGTAAAAGATCATGGTGGGATAGATTTAATTGTTGAAAGAAAATACCTTAATTCTACTGTAGGAACTTTGATAAGTGTTTTATTGAAAAAAGAAGAGACTCAAGCTAAAAACGAGTCTAATGTCACAGTCGATAGATCTTTACAATCAGCTAGCTAAAAATTTTTCTAGGAAAATAAATTTTGATCTTAAACGCATTAAACACGCCTTGAGTAAACTGGGTCATCCTGAAAATCAGTTAAGAAATGTTATTAATATTATAGGAAGCGATGGAAAGTATTCCTTATTGACATCATTAAAATACTTTTTACAAGCAAACAATTATTCAGTATCGACATATATATCTCCAAGCATAAAAGATATAAGGGAAAGATTTTTCCTTGGAGATAAACATTTAAGCTACAATGATATAAAAAAATCAATGAGGATTATAAAAAATACTGATACAAAATTGACAGTATTTGAAGCATTAACTCTAATTTTTATTATCAACGCTGCAAAAAGTAATAGTGATTTTAATTTAGTAGAAGCCGGAGCTTTATTTGCCAAGGACTCCACTAATGTGTTCTCTTTTCCAAGGGCACAGGCAATAGTAAATATAAACAAACAACACTTGAATTTTTTAAAGAAAAAAACTTTGGATGAAATAATAAATCAAAAAATTGGTTATTTAAGTAAATTTACCAATATATACATAGGTAAACAAAAAATAAAAGTTTTAAGAAAAATAAAAAAAATTTTGAATAAAAATCCAAGTAAGCATGCTTATTCCTCATGGAAGTTAAAAAAGATTAAAAAAGATTATTTTTATGTTGATAAATTTAATAAAATTAAAATTAGGTCAAATAATATCCAGTCAAAAGGGCTTCTAGAAAATCTTTGTCAAGCTATTCAGATAGCTCTAGATTTAAATGTCAACAAAAACCTAATCCAAAAAACTATACCTAAAATAAAGTTTGAAGCAAGAGTTCAAATTTTAAAAGAAGGAAAAATTAAAAAAAGATTATATAAGAATGAAAGAATTTTAGTTGATGGTTGTCATTCAGTAATTGGTGCAAAAAACTTATACGATTTTATTAAAAAATTTAACATTCCAATATTCGGTATTTGGTCTATGACGAAAAATAAAGATCCTGACGAGTTTATTAAACAATTTAATGGAATCTTTGAAAAAATTTTTATTACAACTATTAAAAATGAGCCAGCTTCTCTACCTGCAGATATATTGATTAAGTCTGCGATAAAAAATAGTTTAAATTATGAAAAAGTGAAAAATTTTGAAGAGGCTCTTAACAAAGTATCGTCTAAAAAAAGAAAACTAATTGTATGTTTTGGGAGTCTTTACGGAGCTGGCGAAATACTAAAAAAAAATTAAATATTTTCTTTTATCCAAGAAACAATATTAGATTTGGTTGTGGCACCAACTTTGGTAGCTTTCAATTCTCCACCTTTAAACAATAACATTGTTGGTATACTTTTAATTCCGTATTTTGTTGGAGTATTAGGTTCTTGGTCAATATTGTGTTTAGCTATAATGACTTGATCTTTCATTTCCTCTGAAATTTCCTCTAACGCCGGTCCAATTTGTTTACATGGTCCGCACCATTCTGCCCAGAAATCTACTACGGTCGGTTTTTCTGACTTAATTACATCAGTTTCAAAGTTTCCATCAGTTACAGATTTAGTTGCCATTTCACTTTCTTAAGCTTTTTTATTTAAATGTCAACTATACAGAAGAGTAAAATTTTTCTAATTCTTCAACATATGCGTTAATATCTTCCAGTATTAAAAGTTTATCAGTTTGATTTTCTTTTTCAAATTTAGCTCTTAAAGTATCTATCTCGGAATATGTTCTTGGAATAGTGTTCCATTTTTCATTGTTCGTGCTTAAAAGTTTTTTTGCTATGTCACGATGAATAATGTTATAATCAGACTTACTTAAAACCTCAGGCTTTTCCATGTAAAGAAGTTTTTTTCCAAAATACTTCAATCGCTCATCCTTGAATTTAGATATAACATGAAGTTTCTTCTCCCATTCTGCTCTATGAAATTCAGGCATAATTTTATTATCCTCAGCAGATGTAAATTTTGAGTAAATACTTTCCTCGCTGTAAAGATCTTCTTGAGATTTGTTTTGATCCTTTTCATTAGCTTCTTGTGTTTTAATGTAGGAGATTTTTTCTGCAAATTCCTTAGCGCTCCTGATCATTTCAGCTCTGTTTTCCAATTTTTTTGCACCTATTAACTTGTACTCGTCAAAATTATCTCCATATGAAGGGTTCATTATAACTGGGTGTTTGTTATGCCTGATTGTTCGTATAAATTTAGGCTGTTTTTTCATTGCTGTTGCTAATTCATCAGTTGTCATTTTTAGATAAGGTGTAGGATCGTGTCTTAAATCAAAACATAAAGGCCACTGATAAATGGGATGTTGACAAACAAAAGTTTGAACGTAAGGCCTACTTTTTCCATAAAAATATTCATTTGTGCAAAAAACAAGTTCTTTTTGAATTAATTCTAAAGATTGATTTTTGTCCATGGTAAGCATACTTGCTTTCCAAACGCTGGGTGCTTTTTTTGCAATTATTTTTGCTATACCAATAGTTGCCACAACATCTCCAATAGCACTATGAGCATCTCCATGTTCGATTCCATTCAGTGGTGCCATTTGATCAAGTTTATAAACATCATTGCCCTTATCATTAACTGAATTTTTAAGAGTGTTTGGGTAATATAAATTTGCTGCTCTTGCTAAACTCAGCATATCACCTCTTGTGTTACCGTTAGTGCTTGTAATATAAGGATATTCTAAAGTTTGGAAAAGTGTACATCTTAAAAACTCCTCATCAAATTCAATACTATTAAAACCGATGTATGTAGCCTTGCCCCATTTTTTAAGTGTTTCGATGAATTGTCTTATCATTTCATAATGTGAAAGGTTTGATTTCTTTAGCATATTTGGTGACGTTTTATTTACAATTAAGGCCATCGCTTCAGGGATAATTCCAGGACTTAATCTGCATCTTACATCAAATCGATCGAGCTCATCTAAATTGTCATTTGTAAGCACCGCTCCGATTTGAATAATTTGCCCCCAGTATTTATTCGATGAACTTGTCTCAAAATCGTAGAAAACAAAATTTGACATATTGTTTATTTTAAGATTTTTAACTTTTCTGGATTCTCTTTGATGGAGTCTTTTACTCTCTCGGGATCTTTGATATTTCCTAATGTGTTCATTATAGACCTTGCGTCTCTTCCAAATCCATCGGTGACTAGCATGGCTTGTTCAAGTTTTTTTCTAAGGTCTTTAATACCTTCAAAATGTTTTTCAAATCTAGAGCTAATGTTTCTTAAATCACTATAAATTTGTGTTGCGTGTTGTTGTACTTTTAATGTTTGGAAACCCAAGTGATACGATTGCAATAGTGCAGATAAAGTATTCGGTCCTGAAATTGTAACCTTGTATTTTGTTCTAAGTTCTTGAAGAAGCAATTCTTTAGTTTTTGGATCACGATAGCTAGAAAGCTCTGAAAATAGACCTTCGGTTGGTACATAAATAATTGCAAAATCTGTGCTTTTGGGTGGAGCGATATATTTTGAGTTTACTATTTTGGCTTTTAATCTGAGGGCAGACGCTAAATCTTTTCTTGCTTCAGCTTGAGCCTCTTTATCATTAGCATTATATGCATCGTCAATGGCTTTATATTTTTCTACAGGCCAATGACTATCAATAGGAAGTAAAACATCTTGAAGTTTAATTGCAAATTCAACTGTTTCAGATGTGTCGTCTTTAATTTTTGCATTAGAAATGTATTGTGAGGCAGGTAGTAAATCTTTAAGTAGAGATCCTAATCCAAATTCAGCAAGTGTTCCATACGATTTCACCCCACTTAAAATTCTACTAAAATTGTCTTGGCTTTTGTTAAGTTCTCTAACTTGATGATTAAAAACAGAAACTTTTTCATCTACTTTTGTTAAAGCGCCAGTCATATCTTTTGCAATTTCTTTGCTCATTGAGCCAAATGACTCGCTAAAAGTATTTTTTAAGGAATTTACCTCATCCTTTAAAAATTGATCATTACTGTTTTGCTCTGGCTGCTTTCGTCTAAATAAAAATGCAATTGCTACAAAATTTGCAATTAAAATAAGAAAAATTAATACCAATATTATCGAATCCATATATTTATTATATCATATTTTGGGGCAGCGAATGCTGCCCCTACAAGAGTTAAATATTACCAGACGTTTTTTTTAAATGTTTAATAACTTTTCCAGCATTAGCACCTTCTTTGATCTTATAACCTGAGGTACCGTTAGCGTTGATCTCTACAGCTTTTCTAGATCTTGCCATTTTGTTAAGGAGTTCAGCCTGTGTTTTAGTTCGGCTGAATTCGTTTAACAATTTAGTGTGTCTATCCATACACTCCTCCTTGTTTTTTTATTCAACCTACTTTTAACTCATGTAGATGAGCCACTTTTTGACCATGTGAATGGTTTTAAAAGTATATTACACATGAACAAACTTATCAATATAATATCGAAATATGAAAAATAGTACTCTTGGAGCATTAATAGTTTTGGCCGGAGTTTTAACGATTTTTGTTGAAAACGATAAAGCATGGATAATTTCTGCTATTTTAATTGGTGGTGGAACAGGAATATTCTTTTGGAAAGATAAGGATAAGGATACCGATGAAAATTAGAAAATATTTTTTAATAGATGGGTTAATTGGATCAGCTATATTTTTTTATTTTGTGAGAAAAGTACAAACTTATTACGATGTTGACATATCTGTTGATGGTTATGGCCTAGCAGGTGCAGCATGGTACGGTATTGGGCTCGGGTTCATTTTTGGGATAAAGTTTATTAATATAGAGGAAATTATTACATATTTTAAAAAAAATTAATAATTATGAAAATTTTTATAGCCTTTGGACATCACAATACTAAAACTTCATTCAACGCGGCTGTAAGAGATACTTTTATTGATGAAGCAAAAAAAAACGGGCATGAGATAGATTTAGTTAATTTATTTGACGAAAAGGAGCAGCTCCCGTTTTATAATCAAGATGTAAATCCACCACCAAAACTTGTTTTAGATTATAGAAAAAGATTGGAAGAAAGTTCAGTTATGATGTTAATTGGATCCTGTCATAATTTAAGATTAAATGCTATTTTGGAAAACTGGATTGATTGGGTTTTACATCCTAAATGGTTTTTTTCATATCGATCATTAGTGCCAGGTAATAAATATTTTAAAAATTATGGGTATCCAGTAGCTGGTGCAATGAAAGGAAAATTAGGAATTGTATCAATCAGTTATGGAGGGCCAATGATGAGTTATTGGAATTTTTCATTCTTTGATAATATTCCATTTAGACGAATAAAAAAATCTGTTTTTCAACTTGGTGGGTTGAGAACAAAATACATAAGATTTTATTCAGTTTTGCCACAAATGGACAAAAATGTTTTTGATAGTCACATGAAAAGAGTGAAAAATTTAGTAAGAAGTTTGTAGTTTTAATTTTTTTTTTATATAAGTTATAAATATGGATAAATTTAGAGATTGGGCTACTGATGTCGCAAAGATGATGTTCAGGGAAGATGAGAAATCGTCCTTTAGGAACCTGCCGAAAAGTACTAGGCTTAGTATTCTTTTGCAGTTAAGTTTTATCTGGTCGGTAATTTTCAGTATTTATGTTTTTCAATACGAAACAATGGCCTTAGGTTTCGGTGCAGTTATGCTTGCCCACGCTCTCTTGATTTTTGCAGTTTATTATACTTTTAAGCAATTTCACAGAGGTATCAAAAATGATCAATCTCTTCAGAAAGAAACTGAGCAGGCAGAATATTCTCCACCTAAATTAATTATCTTTGCACTTGTAATTTTTATAATATTCATTTTTACAAGAGGGTTAATGGTTTTAGATCAAAATGAAAATAGTTACAGTGTTCCCTTTAAGGGACCAGAGACAACAACACTTGAGAGAATAGAGCGTTTTTTCTTAAATAAAAAATGAAACTTTTAAGAGTTGGTGCGAAAGGGCAAGAAAAAGTTGCTGCTCTAGATAAAGACTCAAAAATTAGAGATCTTTCAAGCGTAATTAAAGATTTAAATCCTGATACGTTAAATTTCAAAAATTTAAATAATTTACAAAAGATTGTTCTTGAAAAATTACCCGAAATAAAATCAACTAGAATCGGAGCTCCAGTTAACCGTCCAGGTGATTTTTTGGCGATAGGTTTAAATTACAAAGCTCACGCACAAGGCACAGGGAGTGAAGTAAAAAGTGAACCTATTGTATTCAATAAAAGTACTGGATGTATTCTAGGTCCAAATGATGCTGTAAAAAAACCCAAGAGTTCAAATAAATTAGATCATGAAATAGAAGTAGCTATCGTGATTGGGAAAGAGGGAAAATATATCACAAAAGAAAAGGCACTGGATCATATATTTGGTTTTTCTATTTGTAATGATTACTCGGAAAGAGACTGGCAAAAAAATAGAAACGGTCAGTGGATTAAAGGTAAATCAATTGCTGGAAATTTAGGACCATATTTAGTTACAAAGGATGAAATAAGCAATCTTTACGACTTAAAACTTCAGCTAAGTTTAAATGGTAAGAAAAGACAAGAAGGTAACACTAATCAACTTATTTTTAATTTTGAATATTTGGTATCCTATTTGAGCCACTTTTTTAAACTTTTTCCTGGAACAATAATCACCACTGGCACTCCTTCGGGTACAATTATGGAGGATGAAAATCCTGTTTTCTTAAAACCAGGAGATGAGTTGACTCTGGCGATTACTCATTTGGGTGAACAAAAACAAGTTATAATGGATGAATAATGTGCGGAAGATTTGCTCAAAAAAATATTATAAAATCTACATCAGATATTGTTAAAACCATAATTGGTAAAGTAGATAATATAGATAATTTCAATATAAGTCCTGGACAAGAAGCTGCTGTAATAAAAAAATATACTAATGGACGAGCTTTAGAACTAGCTCATTTTAGTATTTTCCCTAGTTGGGCAAAAGATAAAGAGGGTTTTAGACCTCTTCATAACACAAGGATTGAAAGTTTAAATAAACCTTATTTTAAAAGACTGATTGCTGAAAATCGCTTATTGATACCTTGTAGTCATTTCTATGAGTGGTCAAAATCTGAGGAAAATAAGAAAGTTCCATATTGCTTTAAAAAAAAGGAAGATGAAATAATGTACTTTGCAGGTATTTTTGAAAAAAATCAATTTAGTATAATTACAACTGAGAGCACAAACAAAATACATCATCGCCAGCCTCTCATTATAAATAAATCTAAAATAAATGATTATTTGAACATTAAAAACAATGCTTTGACAGTCTTAGGGTCGATAAAGCCTCCTGAGCTGCATTATTATCAAATAGGACCAGAAATTAATAATCCAAAAAATAATTATAAAGAACTAATTAACCCATTGTCAAAATAGCCCTGAATATAATAATATTTTTTATGACAAAAATAAAATTTGAGCCAACAACAAATAATGTTGGATGCTATGTTTTTACAGATCTTAAGAGCTTGAATAAAACTCAATTAGGGGAAATTAAGGAATCGCTGAATAAGTTTGGTGTACTTTTTTTTAAAAATCAAAATTTAAATCCAAGTGAGTATATTAAATTTTCCTCTTTCTTTGGAACACCCGCAAAATACCCTATGCTAAAACCACACAAGGATTATAAAGATATTTATGTTATAGAAAGGAAAAAAACAGACTTAGGAAAAAGCTTTGGTGAAGGTCCACACACAGACTCTTCTTATCTTAATAGTCCCCCTCGATATACCTTTTTGCAAGCTATAAATGTACCAGAGGTAGGAAAAGGTAACACTATGTTCTATAATCAATTTCTAGCTTATGAAGCTCTGCCAAAAGATATGAAAGATAAAATTCGGGATTTAAGAGGTGTGTTTTCCTCTCAAGGAAAGATAGCACAGACAAGGGTGTTAAGAGAAGCTGAACATGGAACTAGTGGTATAAAGGAGATTAAATCTAAGCATAAATTAGTTCAATCAATCGATGGAAGAAAAACAATCTATTCCTCCCCAGGGCACATAGTTGGTATAATCGATTTTCACTCAAATCAGGACGAGCTAATTAATTTTCTTTCAGCTCATCAAACTAAAAAAAAGTTTTCTTACAGCTTCGCTTGGTCTAAAGGTGACATAGCTGTTTGGTCAAATCGATGTATGCTGCATGCTGCCACAGCGTTCAACGGTGACAGAAAAATGTTCAGAATAACAATTCAGTAATTAATCTTTAAGGATTGTAATGTGACCCATTTTTCTTCCTTCTCTAGGTTCTTTTTTTTGATAGTCATAAAAAAATTCATTTTTTTTAAAAGTTTTTTTTCTATATTCTAATATTTCAAATCCTAAAATATTGTACATATCCGAGTTAGAAATTTTTTTATTATCAATAAAATCTAATCCGCATACAGCTCTTATATGGCCCTCGAATTGACTAATGTTATGGGAGTTAACAGAATTCCAAAAAGAATTATGTGGACGACAACTCTGTTCATTGTATAAAAGTTCACCAGTCTTTGTTATTAAAAACTCCACACATAATGTGCCAACATAATCTAAATTTTCACTTATTAATTTTACAACTTCCTGAGATCTTTTAAATATTTTTTCATCTATGTTTGCAGGAATTACAGAATGTCTAAGAATACCATTTTCATGTTTATTTTCTGAAGGTTCATATACTGAAATTTTTCCATCTTTGTATCTTGTGGCAGCAACTGATATTTCTTGCTTTAAATCCACAAATTTTTCAAGAATATATCCCTTACTAAAATTAAATTTTTCATCAATATCTTCAATTGTATTAATTCTGTGCTGACCTTTGCCATCATAACCCATGGTATTGGTTTTAAGTATACCTGGTAGTAAATGGGTATTTTTTTTTAGTTCTTCAGCTGATTTTATGTTTTGCCATTCAGTTGATTTAATGCCTAGCTTATTTGCAAATGATTTTTCTAGTGCTCTATTTTGAGCTATACGAAGACAGTTGGGATTTGGATAAACTTTTTTTGATTGGTTAATTGTATTAAGTATTTCTAGTGGTAAATTTTCAAACTCATATGTGCAGATATCAATTTTATTAATAAATTTTTTAAGATTAGAAGTATTCTTATAATCTGAATATATATATTCATCACAAAAATTTTGTGCAGGACCATCCTTGTCATCAGATAAAACAATAATTTTATTTATTCCAATTTTTTTTGCTGATCTTACAAGTTCAGTTCCTAATTGTCCGCTACCTAAAATACCTAGCGTTATATCTTTTGACATTTACTTTGGTCTTTTTCTAACTAAATTTGTTTGCTTAAGTCTGTATTTATGAAGTTTTTGTCTAACTTTTTTATCTTGCAAAGCAATTATTGAAATAGCTAGTAATCCAGCATTTAATGCTCCATTTATTGCAGTAGTTGCAACAGGAATACCATTTGGCATTTCATTTGTAGAAAACAAGCTAGAAATACCATCTGTGTGCTTATCTTTAATTGGTACTCCAATTACTGGTATTTCCGTCAATGATGCGCACATCCCACTTAGGTGGGCGGCCCTTCCCGCACCACTACAAATTACTGAATAATTTTTATGAGCATTCTTTGCAAATCTAAAAAGTCTCTCGGGAGTTCTGTGTGCGCTTACGATCAACACATCATATTTTACACCAAATTTTTTTAAAATCTGTTCACATTTTCGCATAATTGGGTAATCATTTTTACTACCCATAATTATAGCAACTCTACTATTCAAATTTTTTGAATTCACAGATCAATTTAACAATTTCTTAAATAAAAACAATGGAAAGAAATTTAAACTTTTACTCTAAAACCCATATACTTTGGGGAGTTTTGAAGTTCGTATAATGATATTCTTTTAGGTTGTGAAGTTTTAATTTTTGACTTATTTTTTTTTATTTTATTAATTAATTTCATAATTATTTTTAACAATTTCTTATTAATTTTTGAATTGCTAAATTAACAAGTTAGATATGAATAATATTAAATAATGACAAATTTTTGGCAAAAGTTAATTATATTTTTGAAAGTAATCCTTTATCTAACTTTGATAATTTTCCCTCTGAGTTAACCACAGCAAGATCAACCTCGGATTTGAACATAAGATCACTATTTTTCTTTATAATTTGTTCTAATTTTAGTCTCACAGCGGACTTACTCAAGATTCTTGTAAAAACCTCAATAGTATCCTCAAATTTAATAGGTTTTAAAAACTTAGCCGTTAAACCACTTACTAGAAAAATACAATCATGGTTATCTTTCAGACTCTTATGACTTAATCCTAATAATTTGTAAATCATTTCTGTTCTTGCTCGTTCTATAAATTTAAAATAGTTTGCGTAATATACTACCCCACCAGCGTCTGTATCCTCATAGTATATCCTGGTTTTATAAATATATTTTTCAGACATAAATAAATATAAAAGTAAAAATTGTAAGTATCAACTCTTAGATGTGAATTGTATTATTTTATATTTCATATTTTGAACACTATTATGACAATGAAATCTCATGATCAAAAAGTAAATTTATTAAATGAAAAAAATATTTATCATAGTTACTGCATTCTTAGTGCTTTCTAATTGTGCAGGAGGAAATGTAGCTCAGATAAAATTTGGAAAAAGGTGCACTGTTGCAGACCAAAAAGGTAATTACGAGGCTTCATATATTTGGTTTGTAAGCAAAGCGGGACTTAGCCAATTCGATAAAAGAATAAATAAAAAAAACTGTTCTAAGAGCTAGTAATATAAAAATAATATGTTAGTAAGGGATAAATGAAAATATCCCTTACTAAATTATGTTTGTTTTTATTGAGTATTTTAATTTTTTTTTCTATAAATTTAAATTCAATTAGTATGAAAAATAAACCCTATCATCATCTTGAAGATGGAACATTTAGAAATCCTGAAGGTTCGCCCGAAAGAGATCCTAATATAAAATGGTCATATAAAATTTTCAATGAGGAACGAAAAAAGATTAAAATTGAAATTCCAGAGGATCATATTATCCCAAGAGAGCAAGTACTAAATGATCTAGAAAATAACAAAAATAATGATTTCGTTGCTTGGATTGGTCATGCAACATTTTTAATCAAATTAGGCAATACAACAATCATTACTGATCCTGTTTTTTCAAAAAATACTGGTCCTCTGATATTTGGCCCTAAAAGATATGTGCCTCCTGCTATTAAACTTAATGAAATTCCACAAGTTGATTTGTTCCTTTTGACTCACAATCATTATGATCATCAAGATATGTCTACTATAAGAAATTTTCCATTCAAAAAAGCTAAAGTGATTTTGCCATTAAAATTGGGAAAATATTTTAAAAATTATAAGGATGTAAATGAGCTTGATTGGTACCAAGAAGTTCAAGTTAACGAAGATATTAAAATAACTTTTTTACCAGCGGTACATTGGTCGAGAAGAGGATTGTTTGACATGAATGAAACGCTTTGGGGAAGTTTTTTAATTGAGTATAAAAACAAAAAAATTCTATTTGCATGTGATACTGGCTATGGAAATATTTATAAAGAGCTTGGTAAAAGATATGGTCCAATTGACTTAACATTTATAAATATTGGTGCATATAATTTCTATCCTATATTGCCGATGAAAGATAAATCAGTTTACCATACAAATCCAGAGGAGGCGTTGCAAATTGCAAAAGATTTAAAAAGTAAAAAAGTATTGGGTATGCATTGGGGAACTGTAGTTTTATCTTTAGAGCCTATCATGGAACCTCCAAGAAGGTTTAAAGAAAATGCAAAAAAGTTTGGCTTTGATAATAAAGATGCGATTATATTTAAAATCGGGCAAGTATCTAAAATTAATGAAGTGATAGATTAGTTGATTTTTTTTTATACTCTCTGTCAATCATTGAAGTAAGAGAGTCAACCATAGCATCTGAAAATTTAAATATTTCACTTGGGTTAAATTCAAGAGATAAATTTTTTTCTGGACTCGTCTTGTCCTCAACTACGATATTGGAGTCTGGGTTATTATCTTTCAAATAAACTAATATGATCCAATTCTCATCGATTTCTTCATCAAGTTTAATGAAAATTTCAGATGTTTCGTATCTTTTATCAATTACTCGAAGTAAGGACATTTTTTTTGGCAACCATCTTTTATTTAATTGAAATACACAAGAAGTCATACTTCTGTAAAAACTTTCAAGAGTATTTTCAACTTTCTCTCTGGATAAATTAAATTGAGACTCTTTTTGAAGTAATTCCTCACGGGTGTCTGTTTCGGATACATTAATTCCCAGTTGCTCAATTCTCTCTCTAATTTTTTGATCTCTTATAGATTGATATTTTAATTTGATTTGATTTATTCTCTCTTGTACATCTTTAAAATCTTGTCTTTCTTGTTTTAAAACAAATTTTTCAAGATTGCGTATTTCTAATGCTTCCCTAGTTCGAAATTGTTCAATTTTTTTCTCTAATTTAATTTTTTCATAAAATTTTCTTTGTCGCTCTGCTTGTTCTTTTCGAAGTTGCGCTTGTTCTTCACGAATAAATCGTTTCAAATCTGCTTTCCTCTCTTTCTCCATTTTTAATTCTTCTTTAATTTCAAATTTTTTTCTTTTTATTTCATTTTCTTGAATTTCAAGTTGTCTTTTTATTGATGCCTCTTTTTCTTTTTGCATTAATTTTAATTTAAGCTTCCTTTTCTTTTCTCTCTCTTCCTCAATAACCTCCTTAAATGAATTAATTCTATTAGCTATACCTTGGAAAAAGCTTTGAATTGATTTGTCTAAATTAAATCGAAAACTTATTTTAGGCTTTAGCCTCTCCC
>CACGLI010000002.1 GCA_902573865.1 uncultured Pelagibacteraceae bacterium | reverse complement strand
GTAACGACTTAATTAATAAAATAAATAAAGACTTAGTAGAAAAATTAAATTTGGAGAAAGATGAGTTTAAACTCTCAGGTATCCTAATTTTATTCAATAATTTGCTTCAGAGTTTGTTCAAATCACAAATTTTGACTCTTGGGGTTGTTATACTAGGTATCTCTTTGATGTTTTTCATCCTTTTTAGAAATATAACGATTTCCATTATAGGTGTAGCACCAAATTTCGTTGCAGCTTTTTTTATACTAGGCATTATTGGATTCGCAAATATTCCTTTGGATATGATGACGATCACTATTGCCGCAATTACAATTGGTATCGCGGTAGATAATAGTATCCATTATATCTATAGGTTTAGAGAGGAATTTGAAAAAATAAATAATTATAAACTAACTGTTGAAAGATGTCATAATACTGTTGGAATAGCTATTTTAAATACATCTATAACAATAGTTTTTGGATTCTCTATCTTAGTTCTTTCAAATTTTATCCCAACTATTTATTTTGGAATTTTCACTGGTTTAGCTATGTTATTAGCACTTATTTCAGTTTTAACACTACTGCCAAAATTAATTATTGTATTGAAACCATTTGGAAAAGAAACTTCTTAATATGGAAATTTGATGGAATTTTTTTTTGAAAGTATAAGTTGGTTTGATTTAATTTTTCTGGTTTTGTTAATTTATTTTGTTTTTCAGTGCTCCATGAAAGGATTTTCATTGAGCTTTCTATCATTTTTAAAATGGGTAGTTGCATTAATCTTAACATTAATTTTTTTACCAAAGTTTCAACCTTGGGTATCTGACTATATTGATTCTCCATTTATCAACAGCATTGGTTTAGGTATTGCCTTATATGTAACTTTTTTATTTTTGCTTATACTTCTAAGCAAAGCTTTAAAAAGTTCAATGAAATGGACGGGATTCGGTTCAATGGATAAAATATTTGGTTTTTTCTTTGGATTTTTCAAAGGGTATATTGTTTCTGTATGTTTATATACGCTTATAAATTGGTTTTATCCATTTGATAATTGGAGTATAAAAATTAATAAATCTTATACTTACGAATTTATTAAAAATGGAAGCGAAATATTAATTGAAGAATTTCCCAAATACCAAGATTTACAAGATGGTAAAGAAAAAATTGAAAATTTATAAATCTGATAAATTAAATGAAGAATGTGGAATTTTTGGAATTTCTAATCATTCAGATGCATCTGCGATGGTTGCTTTGGGACTTCACTCATTACAACACAGGGGTCAAGAAGGTTGTGGTATAGTATCATATGATGGAAAAAATTATCATTCAGAAAAAAAACAAGGTTTAGTAGGTGACCATTTTACTAACACTGATGTCATAAAAAATTTACCAGGGAATTTTGCCATTGGTCATAACCGATACTCTACTACTGGTGAGACCTCTTTAAGAAATATTCAGCCCTTTTTTGCAGATCTTCATTTAGGCGGGCTGAGTATAGCTCATAATGGTAATTTAACGAATGCAATTTCTTTAAGAGATAGTCTAGTAAAAGAGGGCGCAATTTTTAGAACAACAAGCGATACTGAGACTATTGTGCAATTAATTGCGAAGTCTAGGAGATTAAAAATATTAGATAAAATTATAGATGCATTATTTCAAATTCAAGGAGGCTACTCTCTGGTTATAATGACTAATAATCAACTAATCGGGTTAAGAGACCCTTATGGAATTAGGCCACTTGTAATAGGAAAGTTAAAAGACTCTTATATATTCGCATCTGAAACTTGTGCGCTAGATATAGTAGGTGCAAAATATTTAAGAGATGTGGAAAATGGTGAAATTGTTATCATAGAAAATGGTAAAATTAAAAGTGTCAAACCTTTTCCTAAACTTAAAGCAAAACCCTGTGTATTTGAATACATCTATTTTTCAAGACCAGATAGTATTATTGACGGTAAATGTGCATATGAATACAGAAAAGAATTTGGAAAGCAACTGGCCTTAGAAACTGACATAGAGTCAGATATTGTTGTGCCAGTGCCAGACTCAGGTGTAGCTGCAGCATTAGGTTATTCTGAAATGTCCAAAAAAAAATTTGAGCTTGGTTTGATTAGAAATCATTATGTTGGAAGAACATTTATCGAGCCTACGCAAAAAATTAGAAGTTTTGGTGTTAAACTTAAACTTAGCTCAACAAGAAGTATTATTGAAAATAAAAAAATTATCCTGATCGATGATTCACTTGTCAGAGGTACTACTTGTCTAAAAATAGTTAAAATGCTTTATAATGCAGGTGCTAAAGAAGTTCATGTTCGAATAGCGTGTCCAGAAATTAAATTTCCAGATTTTTATGGTGTTGATATGCCGTCCAAAGAAGAATTATTAGCTCATGATAAAAGTAATAGTGAAATGTGTGATTATATTGAGGCTAAATCACTAAAATTTTTAAGTTTAGATGGTTTATACAAAGCTTTGGGTAAAGGTAAAAGAAACAATCATTATTCACAATTCAGTGACCATTATTTCACTGGAGACTATCCAATTAAGCCTCTTGATAATGAAAAAAATATTAAGGTAGATCAACTTTCATTATTAAGTGGAAAGTCATCAAATTAACCAATCGTTACCAATCTACTTTTTTTATCAAGAAAATACATTAATCCATTACCAAATATTACATTAGTTTTTATTATGGTTGGTAATTTAAACTCAGAAATAAAAACGCCAGTTTTTGCATTAATCTTTTTAATCTTATTAGCAGTAAAAAAATAAAGTGAATTATTTACTAATTTAAAATCTATTAGTTGTAATTTTTTTTCTCTTGAGAGAAATCGATCTTCTTTTTTTTGATATTTGCTTACATCATTGGACCAAACTAAATTACCAGTTGCAGTCTCTAAAGCTAATACTGAATTGTCTTTAGTAAGAACAAAAATTAAATCATTAGATATTATTGGATTAAGAGCGGTGTCAATTTTTAGCTCCCAAAACTTAAAACCACTAGATGCTTGATGTAATGAGATAAGATCCTCTGTTACAATTAAAATTTTGTTCTTATCAATTATAGTAATTTTACCATCAAAGGTGGCTTGAACATTATCATCTTGATTTTTAAAACTTAGAATCCAGTTTAAGTTCTTACTTTCATAATTTATTGAATATAAACTACCATTTGTATTTAGTAGATAAATATTATTATTATTAATTAATAAATTATTAGAAAATTTAGATTTAAAAATATTTTTATCAGTAGCAAAACTCCAATTTTTTTTTCCAGAAATTAAGTCTAAAACTAAAATATCGTTCTTGCTATTTGCTAAAAATATTTGATCTAATGAGATTTTAATGTTTGAGTTGAAGGGAATTTGAAAGAATTTAGCCCATAATAATTTGCTTGTTCTTAAATCAATACAATAAACATAACCCAAGTTATCAGAAACGATAATTTTATTTTTATGTATTATATAGAACAATTCAAGACTGAAGTTTTTTATCTTTTTTTTATAAAAATTATATTTTGATAATTTTTGAATATCTCTGGAATAAATGTATATAATTCCTTTTTCGTCATTAAATACAAATTTATTTTCATGTAACAGAAGATTTTTTTTGATTTTTTTATTAACAATTTTATTTGATAGATTATAAATTTCATTTTCAGTAAAAGAAATATTTGAAGTATTATTTAAATTATTAAAAAATGGATCGTTCCAATTTTTATTTTTTTTCAAACTTGAAAGAAAAAGACTATCTTTTTTGGATATTGATGTTTTAAGATCTTGTTTTTTATTATCCTCTAAAGATTTTAATTTTGAAAATTGTTCGGGTATAACAGCAGTCTTCTGATCATTCCAAATGCCTGTTTTATTATCAAAGGAACATGAAGTAAAAATTATTAAGATGGATAAAAAAAAAATAATTCTCATAGCTATTTTTTTATTAAATCAGAAAATTCTTTAGCCTTTTTTTTTTCATTGTTTGTGAGATAATATTTCTCTAAAAATTTTAAAGCTTTAATTCTCCAAACAGAATCTGAATTAATAATTGGTCTGAGCAATTTAAGAATTTCATCCTCATTCTTAATTTCTTTAGAAATAAACATTGCTTTTTTAATCTTAAAAAGATCTTTATCGCTTTTATCCATATCAGAGATGCCTAATATAACATTAAAAAGATTCATTATTTCCTCGTCCTTTATTTCAATATTTTTTTCAATTATTAAATTTAAAGCCATTGGTGAGTAAAACTTGTTTTTTTCATGAACAATTTCTATTAATTGATCTTGAACTAAAGATTTTTTATTTTTTGAAATTTTTATTAGAATGTTATTAAATTTATCTGAAACTTTAGTATTTTGAACATCTTTATAATAATTATAGGCTATATATCCAAAAAAAATTATAATGACTGTCAATATTAATAAAATTCCTTTTTTTAGGTTTGTTTGAAAAAAAATTTTTAATTTATTTTCTTTGATATCTAAATTTTGATCATTCATATCGATTAATAAGTATGTTTTTTAAGAGGAAAATATTGTTTTTTTACATCCTGTTTGTATTTCCTAACTGCTTTTAATATTAATTTATTCAAATTCAAATATTTTTTTACAAATCTTGGATAAAAGCCGCTTAATCCTATTATGTCATCAGTGACTAAAATTTGCCCATCGCATGATGACGAAGACCCGATACCTATTGTAGGTACTTTTATTTTATTTGTTATCAATCTAGCTGCAGACTCTGTTACACACTCTAATACCAGAGAGAACGCGCCAGCTTTTTCAATTAAGATCGCTTCGTTTAAAAGTTTTTTCTTTTCTAAACTAGTCTTACCAAATATTTTAAACCTTTTTTTAAATTGTGGAGTAAATCCTATATGTCCCATTACGGGAATATTGGCTTTGACAAGCGCTTTAATTATTTTAAAATTCATTTTATTGCTTTCGATTTTAACTGCATCACATCTTGTTTTTTTTATAATTAATTTTGCATTTTTTTTTGCTTCAGATGTGCTCCTGTAGGTTTTGGCGGGCATATCAACTACCATTAATGATTTGTTTAACCCAAGCCTAACAGCTTTTGCGTGCTTAATAATTGTTTCAAGTAATATTTCATTTGTATTTTTCATTCCATACAAAACATTAGCCATTGAGTCCCCTACTAGCACAATATCACATTGGTTGTCTAAAATTTTAGCAATATTTTTAGAATAAGCGGTTAAGCAAACAATTTTTGTTTTTTTTTTTTTATTTTTTATCTTTATTATTTTATTTGAAGACATGTTTATAATCTAATAAACTTACTACTCTAACTCAATAGTGCTTGGTGGTTTTGAAGTGATATCGTATACTACCCTATTGATACCTCTTACATTATTAATAATTTTATTTGATATCTCATCTATAAAATCTTTTGAAAAACTGTAATAATCTGCAGTCATACCGTCCTCAGAGGTAACTGCCCTAAGTAAACAAGTGTATTCATAAGTTCTAGTATCTCCCATTACACCAACGGTTCTTAAAGGCAATAAAGCAGCGTATGCCTGCCAAATTTTATTATAAAGATTATTTTTGATGAGTTGATTAATATATATGTGATCTGCCTCTTGAAGAATTTTAATTTTTTCAGGTGTAATATTCCCGACAATCCTAATTGCTAACCCAGGTCCAGGGAAAGGGTGCCTCGAGATGATTTTCTTTGAAAGACCTAAAGATTTTCCCAGTTTTCTTACTTCATCTTTAAAAAAGTTTTTTAAAGGTTCAATTAATTTAAAATTCATTTTTTTTGGTAATCCTCCAACATTATGGTGTGACTTAATTTTTGAAGTTTTACTTCCTGTTGACGTTCGGCTTTCTATGATATCTGGATAAAGAGTTCCTTGCGCCAAAAATTTCACATTTTTAAATTTTTTTGCCTCTTTTTCAAAAATTTTAATAAATAATTTTCCAATTATTTTTCTTTTTTTTTCTGGATTTGAAATGTTTTTAAGTTTATTTAAAAAAATATCAGATGAATTTATTAATTTAACATTTAATTTATATTTATATTTAAATATTCTAAAAATATTTTTAAATTCATTTTTTCTCATTAATCCGGTGTCAACCATAATGCAAATTAGATTTTTTTTTATTGCCTTATTGATTAATAGAGCTACCACACTGCTATCAACTCCACCAGATAATGCGCAAATAACTTTTTCCTTTTTAATATTTTTTTGAATTTCTTTAATAAGTTTATTTTTTTGTGAAATTATGTTCCATTCCTTTTTGGCTTTACAAATAGAAAATACAAAGTTTTTAAATATTTGTTTTCCATTATTAGTATGTGTTACCTCTGGGTGGAACTGAACTCCATAAATTTTCATTTGACTATTCTCGATAATCGTCATTTTTGAGTCTTCAGTGGAAGCGACAATTTTGAAGTTTTTTGGTAATTTAATTACTGCATCTTCATGGCTCATCCAAACATAATTTTTTGATTTAAAGAAATTTGCAGTTAGTAAAGATTTTCTTTTTTCTGATATATAAGTTTTGCCAAATTCTCTTCTTTTATTTGATGATTTTATCTTTCCACCAAGTAGTTTTGATATAAGTTGTAATCCATAACAAATGCCTAAAATTGGTATATTTTGTAATAAAATTCTCTTAGGTATTGTTTGAAATCTTTTCTTAGTAACCGTCGACGGCCCCCCGGAAAGTATGATTCCCTTAATAGCTTGAAAATCTCCCAGTCTTACAAACTCTTTTGGTGTAATTATCTCTGAATAGACACCTAAATCTCTTACTCTCCTTGCAATTAATTTAGTGACTTGAGATCCAAAATCTATAATTATAATTTTTTCTCGAGGTCTACTCTTTAAAGTTTTCATTTATTTTTTTAAAGAGTCTTTTCTTAATTTAACAAGTTGATCTTTTTTTGAACATAAAAGTTCACAAACAGAACTAAACTTATTTATTAAATTTTCACTTTCCGAAAAATCAGATTTTTTTATTTTTAATAAAATAAGCTCATATAAAGCATCTTCATTTTTAGGGTTTAATAATATCGTTGTATCTAAATTTCTCTCGGACAAATTATCGTTTTTTTTATATTTAAATATTTTAGCAAGATACAAATATGATTGTTCACTTTTTGGATTATGCACAATTTCTTGCTCAAATTTAAATTTTGCCTTATCGTATTTTTTTTTTTCAAATAATTCTATTCCCTCATTCAAATAATTATCTTGCGAAAAAGAGGTATTATGGATTAGAAAAAAATAGAATGTTAATATTAAAATTTTTATCATAATTTATAATTTTCGGAACTTCCAGTAATTTGCACGCTGTGTACACCACTTTCATAAAAACCAGCCTTTGTGATTTTAACAAATTTTGCTCTTTTTTGAATATCTTTTATTTTTTTTGCGCCAATATAGCCCATAGATGATCTTAGGCCGCCTTGCAATTGATAAATAATTTTTTTCATAGACCCCTTATATAATACCCTACTCTCTACACCCTCTGGTACAAATTTTGAATTATCTTTTTGTTTTTTTTGAAAGTATCTATCTGCTGATCCAGAAGACATGGCACCTATGGAGCCCATTCCCCTGTAGGTTTTGTAAAATTTGTTTTTATATTTAAATTTTTTACCTGGACTCTCGTCAGTTCCTGCAAATATTGAACCCATCATAATAGCATCTGCTCCAGCCGCAAGAGCTTTTATTATATCTCCAGAAAATTTTATTCCACCGTCAGAAATTATTTTAATATTTTTTTTTGATATTGCATTTTTAACACTTAATATAGCTGTAATTTGAGGTACTCCTATTCCAGCAACCATTCTTGTTGTGCAAATCGATCCGGGACCTATTCCTACTTTCAAAATATCTGCACCAACATTATATAGTTGTTTTGCTGCTTTACCTGTAGCTATATTTCCAACACATAAAGGGATTTTATTTGAAATTTTCTTTATTTTTTCCACCATATCTAAAACTTTTTTGCTGTGTCCATGCGCTGTATCAACTACCAATAAGTCAATATTTTTTTCTATTAAATTTTTAACTCTTGTGAGACTTTGTTTATTTGTTCCAACAGCAGCACCAACGACCAAATTTTTCTTTTTTACTCTTTCAACTTCAGATAACTGTTTAGAGATATTTAAATTTCTATGTATAACTCCAATACCTCCAAGTCTAGCCATCACGATTGCCATTTTACTTTCAGTAACAGTATCCATTGCAGCAGAAAGAAATGGTAATCTTAAAATTAACTTTTTTGAGAGTTTTTGATCAAGGATTACGTCTGACGGAAGAACATTTGAATATTGAGGTTCTAACAAAACATCATCAAAAGTAAGTGCTTCTTTTATTAGTTCCATATAAACTTATAAACGATTTCTTAAATTTATAAAGTCTTAAATCCTTGGCAATGTAAATAAGTTTCTTTCGAATTAGTTCGGCTTGAGTCGGGTTTATAAAAGTTGACTTTATTGAATTTTTTTTTTGCTTCTTTTTTAACTAATTCAAAATCCTGTCCCATAAATATTTTTGACACTAGAATTCCCTTAGAATTTAATATTTTTGACGAAAAATTTAGTACTTCTAGACATATTGAATTTGTTCTTATGCTGTCCAAATCCTTATTGCCAGTTGTATCGGCAGCCATATCTGAAGTTATTACATCAATTTTTTCTCTAAAATATGAAAAAATAAAGTTTTGTGATTCTTCTTGTAAAAAGTCTTTCTTAACAAATTTTACATTACTTATAGGTTTCATCTCTTTCATATCTACAGACAAAATTTTTCCGTTTAAAATTATTTTGCTAGCAACTTGAGACCAACCCCCAGGATAACTTCCTAGATCTAAAAGATTAGTGTTCCTCTTTAAAATTTTAAATTTTGAATTAATTTCAATCAGCTTAAATGCAGCTCTGGATCTGTATCCTTCGATTTTGGCTTTTTTAAAGTATTGATCTCTATGCTGTCTTATAATCCAATTTTTTGAACTTTTGTTTTTCATCAGAGAACATCTTCGTGCTCATCTTCAATTTCATTTTGAATACTTTTTTTCATTCTAAAAGTGTAAAATGAAAGAGGTAAAGAAATTAAATAAAATAAACCAAATAAAAACAACGTTTCAAAGGTAAAAAACATTACTGACACCAAAGAAATTCCTGCAACAAGTAAAATAAAAATTGTGAGAGATGGCTTAATCTTAATTTTCTTAAATGAATAAGTCGGAATTTTACTTATCAGCAATAATGAAATTACAATTGTAAGGATAGGGGTGATAAATTCTAAATCTATAATATTTCTAAATTCTGATAATTCATTTATAAGCGGCATCAAAATAAGGATTGCTCCAATTGGGGATGGAATACCCTCAAAGTAATTAAGTTTCCATTCTTGATCACCGCTATACTTTGTAAGATTAAATCTTGCCAATCTTAATACACAACAAACTGAAAATATAAGAGTAATTGCCCATCCAATTTTTCCGTATTGATTGAGACTCCAAAAATAAATAATAAATGCCGGTGCTATACCAAAGCTTACAAAATCAGTTAAAGAGTCCAATTCTTTTCCAAAATCTGTCGTACCTTTTATAAGTCTCGCTATTCTTCCGTCTAACGCATCTAGTATTGATGCTAAAAGAATAAAGATTACTGCCAATTTAAAATTTAAATCTAATGAAAATTTTATAGAACTAATACCTAAACATACTCCAGCTATTGTCAAAAGATTTGGTAAAATATATCTGGTTTTTTTTGACTGAACAATTTTGAATTTTTTATTTTCCATTATTTTTTTGCTAGTAGGCTCTCACCTGCGCTAACATTTTGGCCAACTTTTGCGAGTACACTAAAGTTTTTGAAATATATATCAACTCTACTTCCAAACCTTATCATACCTAATCTTTCACCTTGTTTAAGAGATTGATTTTTACTCACATCACAAACGATCCTTCTTGCTATCAGTCCAGCAATTTGCACTATGATTATTTCATCCTTATTCTCAGAGGTAATTTTATAATAATTTCTCTCATTTTCTTCGCTTGCTTTATCTAATGATGCGTTCAAAAATTTGCCTGGTTTATAAAAAATCTCATCAATCGTTCCGGTTATTGGAATTCTATTTACATGGCAATTAAATACATTCATAAAAACACTTATCTTAGTAAATTTTTCATTATTTAAATTTAATTCTTTTGGTCCATCAGTTTCTATGATTTGAGTTATTAAACCATCCGCTGGACTTACAAGAAATGAGTCGTCTTCGATAGGCACTCTATCTGGATCTCTAAAAAAATAATAAACCCAGATAGTAATAATAAGTAAAACTAAAAATAAAATTCCTGAAAATAACCAAGCAAAAAATGTTAATATTATGGATATAGCTAAAAATTTATATCCCTCTTTATGAATCTTTGGAAAAATGTTATCTATCATAATGTTAATAAAGTTTGATAATTTTCTTTAATATGTATAAAAATCATCCATAATCAAATTGTTTTTATGGCTAAAATAAAGGTAAAAAATCCAATTGTAGAGCTAGACGGCGATGAAATGACCAGAATAATATGGGCTTTTATCAAAGATAAGTTAATAAAGCCTTATTTAGAGATAAATTTGAAATATTACGATCTAGGAATGGAAAGTCGAGATGCAACTGATGACCAAATAACTGTAGATGCAGCTAACGCTATCAAAAAATATGGTGTGGGTGTGAAATGCGCTACTATTACTCCAGATGAATCAAGAGTTGAGGAATTTAAGTTAAAAAAAATGTGGAGATCTCCTAACGGTACCATCAGAAATATTCTAGGAGGGACTGTTTTTAGAGAACCGATTATTTGTAAAAATGTGCCAAAACTTGTTCCTGGCTGGACAAAACCAATTGTAATAGGCAGACACGCTTTTGGAGATCAATATAGAGCTACTGATTTTCTCATCCCTGGTGAAGGAAATTTAGAGGTAAAATGGACATCAAAAGACGGGAAAGATAAAAAAGAATTTAAAGTTTTTAATTTTCCTGGGTCAGGTACCGCGCTTACTATGTACAATTTAGATGATTCTATAAAAAACTTTGCGAGAGCATGCATGAATTATGGGCTTGGAAGGAAATGGCCAGTATATTTATCTACAAAAAATACAATCTTAAAAGCTTATGATGGAAGATTTAAAGATCTTTTCCAAGAAATTTATGAAAAGGAATTTTCGGATGAATTTAATAAAGCAAATATTACCTATGAACATAGATTAATAGATGACATGGTTGCATGTGCAATGAAATGGAATGGTGGTTATGTTTGGGCATGTAAAAACTATGATGGTGATGTACAATCTGATACCGTAGCACAAGGATTTGGCTCGCTTGGATTAATGACTAGTGTTTTAATGACACCAGATGGTAAAACAGTTGAGTCTGAAGCTGCACACGGAACCGTAACGAGACATTATAGAATGCACCAACAAGGTAAAGAAACATCAACAAATCCTATAGCATCAATATTTGCATGGACCAGAGGTTTAGCCCATAGAGGAAAACTAGATAACAATGATGATTTGATAGAGTTTTCTCAAAGTTTAGAAGAGGTGTGCGTTAAAACTGTAGAAAGCGGATCTATGACCAAGGATCTAGCAATTCTGATTGGTAAATCAACAAAATATCTTACTACAAATCAATTTTTAGAAGCAATTGACGGAAATTTAAAAAAAAAACTTAACTAATTTTTTCTAATATTTTATTATAAGCTTCATCTATCTTGTTTCTATTGATACCTCCTGCTTGCGCAAAATCTTTTCTTCCACCTCCACCTGTTCCTCCTAAAATGTTTGAGGCAACCTTAACGAGTTGAACTGCATCATATTTTGTTGTTAAATCTTTTGATATTCCGATTGCTATACCAACCTTTTCTTCAAATATTGAAAAACCAATCACAATTCCTGATTTTATCTCTTTTTTTCCTTCGTCCACAATACTTCTTAGTTCTTTTGGTGGAAAATCATTTAAAATTTGTTTTCGAAGTAATACATTACCGATTTTCTGGTCTTTTATTATGTTTTTATTTTTATCTTTTTTTATATTTTCAACTTTTACTTTATCTAGTTGCTTTTTTAAATTTTTCAAATTTTCTTTTAGATCAAAATGATCATCATATTTTGGTTTAATTTTTAATTTTTGTAATTCTTTCTTAATTAATTCAATGTCTTTTAAAAAATTTGTCTCTTCTGCTTTAATTTCTTTTTGTTTATTTTTTTCATATTTTTCAAGTTGATCATCTCTTAAAGCTTCAACTCTTCTGACTCCCGAAGCAATTGAAGATTGGCTTATAATTTTAAATTTACCCACTTCTTTGGTGTTCTTTACATGTGTGCCTCCACATAGTTCGGTTGAAAAAAAACCATTGTTTTCTTTTCCCATAAAAACAACTCGCACCTCATCACCATATTTTTCACCAAATAAAGCTAAAGCGCCCATACTAACTGCCTCTTTGGGTGTCATTATTCTTGTTTGAACGTCTGAGGATCTATCAACAATTTCATTCACTATTCTATTAATTTTAATCATCTCCTCTTTTTCGATAGGTTTGTTATGACTAAAATCAAATCTTAGTCTTTCAGGGGAAACCAAAGATCCTTTTTGTATAACATGCTTTCCCAATGTTCTTCTTAGTGACTCATGTAGCAAATGTGTTGCGGAATGATTAGCTCTAGAATTATTTCTTTTTTTTTTATCAATTTCTAAATTAACATTTTCTCCTATTTTGATTGATCCATTTTCAATTTTTCCATAATGAACAAATAAATCTCCCATTTTTTTTTGAGTATCATTTATTTTAATTTTGCAGTTAGAACTAAAAATATAACCTTGGTCACCTACTTGCCCACCTGACTCTCCATAAAATGGTGTTTGATTTGTTATTACTTCTATATCATCCCCAGAATTAGCCTTGTCAACAAACTTATTGTTTTTACAAATTTTTATTATTACGCCTTCAGCTTTATCAAATTCATAGCCTAAAAATTCTGTGGGGTTCAGTTCCTCTCTAATTTTAAACCATCTTTCCTCAACAGATTTGTCTCCTGATCCTTTCCAATTAGCTCTTGCTAAAGCTTTGCTTTTTTCCATCTCTCTTTCAAAACCGGTGTTATCTACCTTAATGCCTTTGCTTCTTAAGATGTCTGCAGTGAGATCTAAGGGGAATCCATAAGTATCGTACAGTTTAAATGCTTCTGCGCCCGAAAGAATTTTATTTTGAACTTTATTTAAATTTGTATCAAGTATTTTCATTCCTCGCTCTAAAAGAGATGAAAATTTTTCTTCTTCATTTTTTAGAGTTTCGACTATTAATTCTTTTCCTTTGGTCAGTTCAGGATAGCTAGTTTTCATTTCATTTAATAAAACTTCAAAAAGCTTATAAAAAACAGGATCTTTACTTTTTAAAGAGTGAGCGTGTCTCATTCCCCTCCTCATAATTCTTCTTAATACGTATCCTCTACCTTCGTTAGAAGGAAGTATCCCCTCGGCAATTAAAAAACTACTTGCTCTTAAGTGGTCTGCAATAACTCTATGACTAGCGATCGTTTCACTATTAATTTTGGTCTTTGTAATTTCTGATGAAGCGGCCATAATTTTTTGAAAGTGATCTATTTTGTAATTATCATGTGTCCCTTGAAGAACAGCTGTCATTCTCTCGAGCCCCATACCTGTATCAACTGAAGGTTTTGGCAAATCGATTCTTTTTTCTTTAGAAATTTGCTCGAATTGCATGAAAACTAGATTCCAAATTTCAATAAACCTATCACCATCTTCATCTGGGCTTCCTGGTGGACCACCTTTTAATTTTTCTCCATGATCGTAAAAAATCTCTGAGCACGGTCCGCATGGTCCTGTATCACCCATAGACCAAAAATTATCTGAAGTTGAAATTCTTATTATTTTATTTTCATTTAAACCTGCTATTTTTTTCCATAAATTAAAAGACTCGTTATCTTCATGAAATACAGTAACAGAAAGTTTATCTTTAGGTAGTTTGAAGTCTTTTGTTAATAAATTCCAAGCATGATGTATGGCTTGTTCTTTAAAATAATCACCAAATGAAAAATTTCCTAACATCTCAAAAAATGTATGGTGCCTTGGGGTATAACCAACGTTCTCTAGATCATTGTGTTTTCCTCCCGCTCTTACACATTTTTGTGAAGTTGTGGCTGTTTTATAAGATCTTTTTTCTAATCCAGTAAAAACATTTTTAAACTGAACCATTCCTGAATTGGTAAACATTAAAGTTGGATCGTTATTAGGTACAAGATTACTTGACTCTACTATTTGATGATTATTTTTCTTAAAATACTCTAAAAATTTTTTTCTGACATCTGTAAGTAAAATTTGGCTCATATTTAATTAAATACAGATATTTATAAGGTTGTCTATAAAAGAGATTAGCCTGTTTTTTGCTTTCCATTGTCGACTACTAAGCAAATTTCTGATTTTGTAAGAAATCTTTGACCAGTTCCATTATCTAGTGAAAACATTCCACCTATCCCCTTAACTGCATCTATCGTTAAGTCAGTATGTTTCCATTTTTCATATTGATCACCATTCATATAAAAAGGTACACCGCCTATTTCTCCTAATTTAATGTCGTTATCTCCTAAAGGAAATTCTCCCTCTTTAAAACACATCGGAGCACTACCATCACAACATCCTCCTGACTGATGAAACATTAATTTTTCACCATATTTTTCTTGTAATTTAGATAGCAGACTTAATGCTGCGTGTGTGGCTGATACTTTCATTTTTTGTGTCCGGCCCATGATATAGAATCATGGGCCAGTATATATTATTGGTTAAAAGAAGCCCAATTTTTTCTCAGCATAAGAAACGTGTAAGTTCTTATTCTGTCTATAATGATTAAGCATCATTTTGTGAGTCTCCCTACCTACGCCAGACTGTTTATAACCACCAAATGGTGAATGTGCTGGATAAGCGTGATAACAATTTGTCCACACTATACCTGCTTGTATCGCTCTTCCCATTCTATAAGCAATATTACCATTTCTAGTCCAAACACCTGCGCCTAAACCGTAAAGAGTATCATTCGCGATTTTTAACGCGTCTGCTTCATCTTTAAATTTAATAACAGAAACAACCGGTCCAAAAATTTCTTCTTGAGAAATTCTCATATTATTTTTAGCTTCAAAAACAGTAGGTTGAATATAGTTTCCTTTTTCCAATCCACTATTTAATTTAGCCTGAGATCCCCCAGTAAGAACTTTAGCACCCTCTTTTTTCCCTAGATCAAGGTAAGATTTAATCTTCTCAACTTGTTCTACAGAAGCTTGTGCTCCGATCATAGTCTCCATTTTTAAAGGATTATCCTGGACAACCGCTTTAGTTCTTTTAATACATCTTTCCATGAATTTATCATAAATAGACTCTTGAACTAATGCTCTACTCGGGCAAGTGCAAACTTCACCCTGGTTTAAGTTGAACATTACAAAACCTTCTACACATTTATCTAAGAAATCATCATCTTTTTCCATAATGTCTTCAAAGAAAATATTTGGAGATTTTCCGCCTAATTCCAAAGTTATCGGAATTATATTTTGTGCAGCATATTGCATGATCAATCTACCAGTTGTTGTTTCTCCAGTAAAAGCTACTTTAGCTACTCTTTTAGAGGACGCTAAAGGTTTTCCTGCTTCTAGTCCGAAACCACTTACAATGTTTACTACACCTGGAGGTAATAAATCTCCAATTAATTCCATCATAACCATGATTGATGCCGGTGTTTGTTCAGCTGGCTTTAAAACAGAACAATTGCCTGCTGCTAAAGCCGGTGCTAATTTCCATGTCGCCATTAATAATGGAAAATTCCACGGAACTATTTGACCAACTACTCCAAGAGGCTCAGGAATATTATATGAATATTGAGAATTGCTTATTTCTGCTACAGAACCTTCTTCTGCCCTGATTACCCCAGCAAAATATCTCCAGTGATCAATTACCAAAGGCAAATCTGCTGCCATACATTCCCTGATTGGTTTACCGTTATCTAAACACTCAGCTGTTGCTAATAAATTTAGATTTTTTTCTAATACATCGGCTATTTTGTACAAGATGTTTGACCTTGTTGTGATGTCTGTTTTTCCCCACTCTTTGAAAGCTGCGTGAGCTGCATCTAATGCTGCCTCCACATCCTTCTCGTTTGACCGTGCTACAGAACAGATTATCTCATTTGAGATCGGGCTTGGATTATCAAAGTATTTTCCCGATTTAGGCTCAACAAATTTTCCATTTATGTAATTACCGTATTTAGCTTTAAATGGAAATTTAACCTTTAAATGAGAGGTATCTAGAACTGCGGACACTTTTGAGCTTTTAACTTGTTGTGTACTCATTTTTCCCCCTTTTTATTTTATATCTAATTAAAACCAAAATGGTGATGATTGTACACCTTTAATTTTGTCTTTTTTTTTTAACGTACTAAATATTGATTTAAACAATTTTTAGTTGATTTTTCATGGGAAACGGGAGATTAAAATCTCCCGTTTATAAATTGATGGCTTTTGATGAATTACTCTTCTTCTTTTTTATCTTTAATTTTTTCGTTTGTTGAAGGATTGCCCTCCAGCTCTTTACTTATTGCTGTTGCTTGATCTCTAATTATTTTTTCTATTTCTGTTGCAACAGTCGGATTTTTTTGTAAGAAAACTTTTGCATTTTCTCTTCCTTGACCTATTTTTTCACCTTTATATGCATACCAAGCACCTGATTTTTCAACTACCCCTGCTTTGGTTCCTAGATCAATTAATTCGCCAAGTTTACTAATACCTCTTCCATACATTAAATCAAATTCTACAACCTTAAATGGTGGAGCAACTTTATTTTTAATTACTTTCACTCTTGTTGAGTTTCCAATAATCTGATCTTTTTCTTTTATTGCACCAATTCTTCTTATATCCATTCTTACAGAAGAATAAAATTTAAGAGCATTTCCTCCAGATGTAGTTTCTGGGTTTCCAAACATAACTCCAATTTTCATTCTTATTTGGTTTATAAATATTACCATTGTGTTTGATTTTGAAACAGAACCAGTAATTTTTCTTAATGCTTGGCTCATCAATCTCGACTGTAGACCAACATGATGATCGCCCATTTCTCCCTCTAATTCAGCTTTAGGAGTTAATGCAGCCACAGAATCTACCACTAAAACAGAAATTGATCCTGATTTGATTAATGTGTCGGTTATTTCTAAAGCTTGTTCGCCAGTATCTGGTTGTGAAATTAAAAGTTCCTCAGTTTTAACACCAAGTTTCTTGGCGTATACTGGATCCATTGCATGCTCGGCATCTACAAAGGCACATATTCCACCAGCTTTTTGTGCTTCTGCTACCACTTGCAAAGCTAATGTTGTTTTTCCTGATGACTCTGGTCCATAAATCTCAATTATTCTTCCTTTTGGTAACCCTCCAATTCCAAGAGCTAAATCAAGACTTAATGAGCCAGTTGAAATTGCTTCAACATCCAACGCTTGTTGCTGTCCCAGTCTCATTACAGATCCTTTTCCAAAGTTTTGGTCTATTTGAGAAATTGCGGCTTCTAAAGACTTATTCTTTTCTTTTAATTCTTGTTGCTTTTTGTTGTCAGTTTTAACAACTTTTAGATTATTTTTTGTCATTTTATATCCTTTTTGTTTTTTCGAATCATACTTATAAATGTACACATTTTGTTCTTTTAAGCAAGAGCTTAAAAAAACAACAGTTTTAGGTGTTTTTAATGATGTTAATATCTAAATTTCCGATTTCCTTTAAAAGTTGAAATTGTGAGATAATAAAGTTTCTTTCAGCGTTCGCGTTAGAAATTCTTGCCTCCAACAAAAGGCTTCTTGATTGAATTAGTTCTAGGGTGGTTCTATTATTTCCAGAGTCATATTCTAAAGTAATACCCTCATTAGCTATTTCTGCTGCTTCAAGCTGAGACCTAGTAGCTTTTAAAACACTCTCTGAAGATTTGTAATTTGACCAAGCATTAGTAGTTTTTGACTTAGTCTGGATCTCCATATTTTTTAAAGAAAGTTTTGATTGCTCATTTTTAAAATTTGATTTTTTAATTGAGGCAAAATTTTCCCCCCCTTTGATAATTGGCCAGCTTATTTTTGCTTCAACTTTTTCCTCATCCAATTGGTCAACTGTTAAACTTGCATCATTTTTTTCAGTTTTTGAAAAATTTAAAGTAGCTTTGGGAGAAAGCTTTGCTTTTTCAATAGCAAGATCTCTCTCGGCTGCAAGACTATCCATTTTAGCCATTATTAATTCAGGATTGTTTTTTAAAGCTATAGATAAAGACTCTGAGAGAGTTTTTGGTAACTTTAAATTAATATTTTCTCTTTTTTTTAAATTTTGAGTTACTGGTGGTTTAATTCCAGTAATTTTTTCAAAATTGATCTTAATGTTCTGAACTTCTGTATCTGAAATAATGAGGTCAGCGTTTGCTCCTGCCAAAGAGGACTCTGATTGAGCTAGATCTGTGAGAGTAATTTCACCTTTTTGTAATCTTATTCTATCCGACTCAACTTGCCTTTCAAATAGTGAAACATTATCGACATTAAAAGATTTTGTATCAGTTCTTAATATTAAATCATAGTACACAATAGCAGTATTTAAAATTGTTTCTTGTTCTACTTTTTTTAAACTTGCAGATGACTTTTGTAATTCAATTTCAGATTTTTTATAAGAGTTATACCCTTGAAAACCTTGAAAAATTTTTTGCTCAATATTTATAGATTTTGATTGAGTATCTAAGTTACTGTCACTAAGCGAAGTACCTGAAGAGTCAGTTCTATTTGTTAGTTGAGAACTTGACTGAGAGCCCTCAATGGTCAAACTTGGTAAAAATTCACTTTTTGAAATATTGATATCTTGTTCTTTTGCTTTAAAGTTTTTTCTCTCGGCATTTAATTTTAAATTATTTTTATATGCTTCATTTATAAAATAAACAAGATGATTTTCAGCTTGTAATTTACTTAATTGTAAAACAAAAAAAATTAATATTATTTTAAAAATTTTCATTTGATTTTCATAGAAGTAAGCCTGTGTTTTGTATCCAACTTAATTGTTATATCAGCCAACTTACTCGTTTTTTTAAGCATTGATTTGGTAATTCTTTCATAAAACATAATGAATCTTTTAATCTGATCCTTGTTCATAATTTTTTTTCCTTTGGATAATAAGCTTAATTTTTTTTCTTGTAACAATCTCCACTTATAAACATATTTAAAACTTGGTATTTTGAGAAATATTAAAGTATTTATCATGTTAAATATTTTTTTGTAATTTTTTTTTAATTCTTGATTTATAATTTTTCTCCATATAATTTTTTTGTCTTCTTTTTTTTCTAGCAGATTTATTGGAAGTTTAATATCTGATTTTTTGGACGCTAAAGCTCCAACACACCATCCTTCAAAAATGATTATATCTGGTTTTTCTTTAATAATAGACCATTTTTTTTTTGGAGATCTATCGTCTATAGATTTATCAAATCTAGGAATATAAAGTTTTTTAAAATTTTTACTTTTCAATTTTTTTAAATCTCTATAAAGTCTTTTAGTATCATGTGTGCCAGGAACCCCTCTGGTCAAAAAAAGATTACTTGTTTTTTTGGAAAATTTTTTTCGTTCTTTTATAGTTTTATAATAATCATCTATTGAAAAATTTATTACTCTCATTTTATACTTTTCTTCAAGTATAATTTTCAAAATTTTTGCGATTGTTGATTTGCCAGATCCTTGACCACCAGATAGTCCAATTAAATTATTTGTTTTGTTATTTCTTAAAGATCTATAAATATATTCACTTATTGGTAAATAAAAATTTTTAAATTGATTTAATTTATTTAAAAAAGGTTCTCCTTTTACCTCTTGTTTCTTTAAAAATAGTAAGTATTTTTTTTTTAAAATTTGATCGCTTGAATTCATTTTTTATCTAAAGGATGATTCTTCCCATCAATCATTTTTATCTCCTTTTCATTTAATCCTTCTCGATTTTCAAGACACATAATATTAAAACCAAATAATTTTGGATCTCTTCTAGGATTGTGATGAGTATATATCCCACAAATTGAGCAGAAAAAATGATTAGCTGTATTTGAATGAAACTGATATTTTTTTAAAAAATTTTCTCCTTCCACTATTTTAAAGTTCTCAGGTTGAGTTATTGCCATTAAAGCGTTTTTTTTAGAACATAAGGAACAATTGCATTTAATTAAATTTGATATCTTCTCAGGTGTAGTAACCTCTATAACTACCTTTTTACAGTGACATTTTAGTTTTCTTTTAATCATAATTTACCTTTTTTTCATTACATTAGTAGCAATCAAAAAAACCCCGTAAAATAATGTTCTCGTTTTGATTCACTTTTGATTCCTAATCAGACTCTAAATACAACCTCAGTTTGTTACAAGGATTTTATTTGTGCAATATTTGTTTCTGAGTTGATCAGACTTAAGTAGTCTTCTCTTAATGAGACCAAAAATACTAGCAACATAAAAATTAATGAAAAGATGGATATTAATAACCAAAAAGGACCGATTAGCTCTCTTAGAAAATAAGATATCGCGATTAACAAAGAGGTCCTGAAAAATACAGATTCTTTAAAAGATGCCATTATAGCTAACGAGTGTATTACAAGTTTAATTAAACTCATCTTAGAGGGTCCAAAATATCTTAATCCTCTTATAGAATCGATCTCTACCAAATTAGTTAAATTTTTTGTTACAGAACCCGAATAGCTGCTCCAAGTTGTTTTCTTTTCAATTAAAATTTTTGCATCTTTGAAAGTTAAACAACTATAGTTTCCGAAAAAAATTTTCTTTCCTGTAGTTAAGAAAGTAAGAATTTTATGAGTTTCATACAAAAGTTTAAAAATAAAACCTTCTGATCTTTTTACTCTCTTTGCAACAACAGATGAGTTATCAAGAGAAGTAGCTTTAGAAATAAGATATTTTATTTCTTCTGGCCTATCCTCACCATCACCATCCATTAAAATAACAAAGTCAAATTTCTCATTATTAACCAGATATCTTAAACCACTTGCGATACACCTTGCATGACCAATATTTTTTTTTAAATCTAAAATTTTAAAATTTTTAAAGGTTTGTGGTTTGGAGACATTTCCCATTTGTATCGTCGATGAGTCATTTATAATAATACAATTGAATTCAAAATTATTAATACTTTTAATTTCTTTGTGAATGTTTTCAATCAATGTTTCAAGTGACTCCCAGTCATTAAATACTGGAATTAAAAAAAATATTTTTTTCATCTTTTTCCAATCATACAATATCCAGTCGGTTTGATTGTCCCATATTCACCTGGACAGATTTTTTTAAGAATTGACGGGTTCCCTGCATAAACTACACCTCCTAGATCTTGAAAATTTTTAGTACCCTCCAATGTTTTAAACCATTTAGGTCTTGAGACTAAATGATAGGACAAATTTCCTGCCGCCCATTCATCACCAACTACAACGTTTATCTCATTTCTAAAATTATTATCCCATTTCCGTTGAACTAAGTCAGCTATTTCTCTTCCTGGATAGTCAGTTCTTTTTGTTTCATCAAAAATGGAAATAGATAAATAAAGTATAGGAGATAATAAAAATAAAAAAATAAATATGAAAATAAAACGATTAATTTTTTTTAGATCAATATTTTTTTGATAAATATAAATTATAAATAATGGTAAATATAAATAGAACGGTGTCATCCACATAGTTCTGATTTTTGCTCCAGAAATAATTGAAATCATCAATAATAGAATTAATGGAATTAAATTTATAGCAGCCAAAAAAAGAAATTTTTCATCTTTTGAGTTAATTTTAAATTTAATTTTTTTTATTAAGCAAAAACAGAGAATAAAAATAGGTGTTAAAATTAAAAATTGTTTAGAAATAAAAATAATAGGATTAATTAAATGATTTATTAATACTTCTTGTCCCGCACTACTTCTGCTTAATCCATATTGAATGGTTAAGAAATTATTTTCAACTAGCCAAAAAATATGAGGAAAAACGATAATAAAAAAAACGAATAATGAAACAAAAACTCCGTTGTCAACTTTTTTTAATTGTTTTAAATTAAAGAGGTAAAACATTACTAAAGAAAGCAATAAAAATATAAATATATATTTTGATAAAAAACCAAAAGCTGCAAAAATTCCAAGAAAAAACCAGTTAGTTATTTTTTTTTCATTTAAACTCTTCCAACTGTATAACACAGTCAAAGCCCAGAATGGGAGTTGACAAACATTTACATTAAATTCGGGTGTAGTAAAGTTAAAGAAGTATATCCCTGATAACATCAAAACAGAAATAAACGCATAAATTTCACTTTTTAAAAATTCTTTCGCAAATGTCCAAACCACAAAAATTGAAGATAATACAAAAATTTGACTTAACATATAATAAGCCCAATCATTGTTTCCAAAAATAAAGTAAACTAATTCAACCATTACCGCGCTCATTGGAGGGTGTTTATCAAATCCCCAGTCAAGATTACTGCCCCAGGCTAAAGCCTCAATGGTATCTAAAGGTAAATTTGTATTAGTGAAAGTAGGTATCAATACCCATAGCAAAAAATGAGAGATGAAATATACAAATAAAAGATTAATAATATTATTTTTTTTGACCATATCTGTAAAGTATTACAATTATTAATGTATTGACACGCTAAATTTCAATCATATACTCCCATTTTCTAAAATGCCAAAAAAAATAACAAATTTAAAAAAAACCCAAAGCAAAAAATACGCGCCAAATGACAAAGAAAAGTACATGTGCGCAAAACATAAGAAATTTTTTACTAACGAGTTGCTTAGATGGAAAAGAGATATTGTAAAATCAAATAGCTTGAGTAATCTTTTAAACTCAGGTGACGATAATGTTTCTTCGGCGGATATAGTTGATCAGGCTTCTTCTCTTACTGATAAATCAGTTGAGATGAAGTCTTTAAACAGAAGTAGAAAACTTATAAGTAAAATTGAGTCTGCTTTAAAAAGAATTAAAGATGGCACATATGGTTATTGTGAGGAAACAGGTGAACCTATAGGACTCAAAAGATTGATTGCAAGACCAATTGCAACCTTGTCTATTGAAGCCCAGGAAAGACATGAAAGAGATGAAAAAGTTTTTATTGATGATTAAACAGTAGGAATTTGATCACCTTTTTTTAAAATATCAAACCCTCTTTTAACAGCCTCTCTTTTTGAAATTTCCTGATACCATCTTGTTAAATTACTAAACTTTTTAAGACCTATATCATGCCATTCGTGTCTGGCTATCCAGGGAAATGTAGCAATGTCAGCTATTGAGTAATCTTCTCCTGCGAGAAATTTGGAGTTTTCTAATCTTTCGTCAAGATCTTTGTAAATTGTCTCACTTATCTTGAAATATCTTTTTTCACCAAATTCACTTTTACCTGGATTGTAATGATGAAACTGATGGTGTTGACCTAACATGGGACCAACATAAGCCATTTGTCCCATTAACCACTGATTGATTATTGTTCTTTGTTTTTTATCATAAAACTTTCCACTTATTTCTGCCAAATAAATCAAAATAGCTCCTGACTCAAAAAGACTTATTTTTTTTTCATGATCTATGATTACTGGTATTTTACTAAATGGGCTTATCTTTCTAAATTCTGGCTTGAATTGTTCACCTTTAAAAATATTTATTTTTGTAATTTTATAGTTAAAATTTATTTCCTCTAACATGATAGAAATTTTCTTACCATTAGGTGTGTCAGCGGTAAGAAGCTCTATCATTTTTTTCCAAGTCTACCTTGAATTGTCTTAGACGAAGTGGTGAATTCAAACTTATACTTTTCGTTAGGCCTCGCTCTTTTGAAGCATTCTACTGAGGCTAGTGCTACCTCATGGAAACCTGAAAGAATTAATTTTAATTTTCCTGGATAAGAACAAATATCACCGGCTGCAAATATCCCTTTTTTGTTTGTTTCGAAATTTTCTGAATTTACTTGTATGGTTTTTTTATCCATATTTAATCCCCATTCAGCGATTGGGCCTAATTTCATTATTAGTCCAAAAAAACCTAGTATTGTATCCGTAGGAATTTTTTCTAATTTTCCATTATCAAATTTTATTGTGATAGACTTTAATTTTTTTTCGCTATCCAAGGATTCGATTTGACATGGTGTTTTAATTGAAATTTTTCCTTTTTTTTCTAATTTTTTTATTTCTGATAGAGTGTGTTGTGCTCCTCGGAATTCATTTCTTCTATGTATTAAAGTAATTTTAGAAAATTTTGAAAGCTCCAGTGCCCAATCTAAAGCTGAGTCACCTCCCCCAAAAATTGAAATATTCTTATTTTTAAATTTTTCTTTATTTTTGACTGAATAGAAAATTGATTTTCCTTCGAGACTCTCCGCTTGTTTAAGAGAAAGTTTTCTAGGTTCAAATGATCCGACTCCTCCAGCTATTATAATGCTCGAAGCAACAAATTCTTTTTTACTACTTGTTTTTACGATCCAATTATCTTTTTCTTGATAAACCTCATCCACTCTTTCATTAAGAAATAAATCAGTTTTAAATGGTTTGATTTGCTCAAGTAATCTTGTTGTCAATTGTTCACCTGTGCACTCTGGAACTGCGGGGATATCATAAATAGGTTTGTCAGGATATAGCTCAATACATTGCCCACCCGCCTTATCAAGATTGTCAATTACCACAGCCTTGAGACCTTTTATGCCTAATTGATGTACTGCAAATAAACCTACAGGTCCTGCGCCTATAATTATAACATCTGTTTTTTTCATTAAGTCTGTTTAGATGGAGTTGTCACTATTAAACCATCTAGTTCCTCTGAAACAATTAGTTGACAACTTAATCTACTGTTTTTTTTTGGTTCAAATGCCATGTCAATCATATCCTCCTCAGCTTCTTCTGCTTTTTGAATTTTATTTAACCATTTTTCTTCGACATAAACATGGCAAGTAGCGCAAGCCATTGAGCCGCCACAGTCAGCATCTATCCCAGGAATGTTATTTTGAATAGCTCCCTCCATAACGGTCAATCCGTTTTCAACTTCAATAGTTTTTGAATTTCCTTGGAAATCTTTGTATGTAATTTTAGGCATTAACCAAGTATATGGATATAATTACTATCCAAAAAAAAGCATAATACATTATGTAACCTTTTACAGTAAAAGGCATTTTTTTAATTTTACGTTTTCCTTTTCCTTTATACGGTTTTGATAATTCCATGATTTATATATAAGCATTAAAGAAAAAAGGGCAAGTGCACATAATGCACCCGCCCTTTAATCATTTTTTTTAATTATCTTGTAGCTAATCTAGTGTTCTGCATAGCAGCTGCCCAAATCACAAGACCAAATGCGATCTTGTTAATAAAGTCAGCTAAGTTATAGATAATGTTTAGTGCGTTGGCATCTACACCACCAGTTAGGTAACCAAAAATATAACCTAAAGGATATATTGCCCAACCGATTGTTACGATTATTCTCATTGCACTGAAAGCAGTTATCATAGCTTTGTTTCCGCTTTTTGCAGCCATAGTGCCAGCTTCACCTGAAAAGATTTCAAATAGTATGTAAATCCATCCAGCCATTCCGATTACAAAACCTACAAATGGTTGAATGTAGCCAGCTTCACCTAAGTATCCACCGATTAACATTACTAATGAACCAATTAATAGTTTCCAGAATATTGAGCTTGGAACTTTTCTTACAGCAGCCAAGATTAAATAGAATTCAATCATCTGAAGTGGAACTGTGATTAACCAATCAATATATCTATATACTGTTGGTGTATCATTAGTTGTCACCCAAACTTCTCGCATGTACATGTAGTGAACAAATGCAACACCAGTAACTAGTCCAGCTACTGTTATTGAAGTTCTCCATGATGCAGCTACCGTTCCTCTTTCAGCGAAAAAGAACACAGTCGTTGCGATCATCCCCATAGATACAAGCCAGAAAGAAATTCCTACGAAATCTCCTGTCTGAAGATTAACTGTCGCTGCGTTAGCTGAACCAGTAATACCCAAAAAGGCAACTGCAGCTAAAGCGATTAGACTTAATTTTCTCATGAAAACCTCCCTCGTTAGTTAGTTTTCGTTTAGTTTAATATTAAACTACCCAGGCAAGTATATTAATACCCCTGAATAATATGAAAGGACCATAGTAAAAATATTAAGCACAGTGAAGCTTTTTTTTGATAAAAAAACCGCATATTTACTGGATTTTTTGTTTTTTTTTGGGGATATTTATGAAATAATCTCTAAATAATTGAATTAACTGCAGGAGTGATTTGAAAAAGACTTACCAGCAAATATATGACTCTTCTATACAAAATAGAGAGAATTTTTGGAGAGAAGTAGCAGAGGAAATATTTTGGTACAAGAAACCAACAAAAATTTTGAACTCATCTAATCCTCCATTTTTTAAGTGGTACGAGGATGGTGTCACTAATACTTGTTATAATGCTGTCGACTTTCATATTGATAATGGAAAAGGTGAAAAAATAGCTATAATTTATGATAGTCCAATAACAGGTGTTTCAAAAAAAATTACTTACAATGAATTGAGAGAAAAGGTTTCACTGTTTGCAGGAGCATTAGTCAATCAAGGGGTAAAAAAGGGTGATAGAGTTATAATTTACATGCCAATGATACCTGAGGCTGTTGTGGCAATGCTAGCGTGTGGAAGAATTGGAGCAGTTCACTCAGTGGTATTTGGAGGTTTTGCGGCTAATGAACTTGCAAGCAGAATAGACGACTCAAAAGCAAAAATAATCGTTTCTGCTTCTTGCGGCTTTGAGCCAGGAAGAGTAGTGGAATATAAACCTCTTTTAAATAAAGCGTTGCAACTTTCAAATCACAAGCCAAGTAGATGCATAATTTTTCAAAGAGATAAAAATGAGTGCACTCTCGATCCTAAAAAAGATATTTCATGGGATGAAGCTCACAAAAATGTTAAACCTCAAGAGTGTGTAGAAATGAATGCAAACGATTATGCATACATACTTTATACATCAGGCACTACAGGCCTACCTAAGGGTATAGTAAGAGATATTGGTGGCCATATAGTTGCTCTTAAGTGGACAATGAAAAATATTTATAATATTAGCCCTGATGATGTTTGGTGGTCAGCCAGTGACATAGGCTGGATTGTTGGTCACTCCTACATAGTTTATGGTCCCCTATTTTACGGATGCACAACTGTCTTATTCGAGGGTAAACCAGTAGGAACTCCTGATGCAGGAGTATTTTGGAGAGTAATATCTGAACACAAAGTTAGATCTTTGTTTACTGCCCCAACAGCCATAAGGGCAATTAAAAAAGAGGACCCAGAAGGAAAATTTTTTAAAAAATATGATTTAAGTAAATTTGATACCTTATTTTTAGCTGGAGAGCGAGCTGATCCTGATACAATAAAATGGTTTGAAAATTTATCAGGCTCTCCAGTAATAGATCACTGGTGGCAAACAGAGACCAGCTGGGCAATTACATCAAGTTGCACAGGCATAGAAAAATTTCCAGTAAAATATGGATCAGCATTTAAACCAGTGCCAGGATATGATCTTAAAGTTTTAAACTCTGAGGGAAAAGAGGTTGGACCAGGAAAAATGGGTGATATTGTTGTGAAACTTCCTCTTCCTCCAGGAACATTCCCAACTCTTTGGGGTGCAGACAAAAGATACAAAGAAAATTATATGAGTAATTACCCAGGTTATTATCAAACTTATGATGCTGGTCATATTGATGAAGATGGCTACGTTTGGATAATGTCTAGAACCGACGATATAATAAATGTTGCAGGACATAGACTATCTACAGGAGCTATTGAAGAGGTCCTCGCTGAACATAAGTCTGTGGCAGAGTGCGCTGTTATCGGTATCGCAGATAAACTTAAAGGACAAATACCTATTGGATTGTTAGCTTTAAAAGCTGGAGTTAAGCAAAAGAATGAGGAGATTATAAAAGAATGTATTGCAATGGTTAGAGAGAAAGTTGGTCCAGTTGCAGCTTTTAAAATTGCAATCGTTGTTAAAAGATTACCTAAAACTAGATCTGGTAAAGTACTTAGGGGAACAGTAAGAAAAATTGCAGATAATGAAACTTATAAAATGCCTGCAACTATAGATGACCCTGCTATTTTAGATGAAATTAAAGCTGACTTAATTGAAAATAAAATTTTAAAACTCTAAAGGTTTTCCTTTGGACTTAATAAGTATTTTTCCATCTTCCATTACTAAATTCCCATTAACAATCGTGCCCACAGGAAAACCTGTAATTTTATGATTATGAAATGGCGTCCAGCCACATTTGCTTGCCATCATTTCATTTTTAATCGTTACCTTTTTGTTCATATCAACTATGGTTAAATCAGCATCATAGCCCTCTTTTATAAAACCTTTATTCTTTATTCCAAAAATTCTGCAGGGATTCTCACACATCAGATTTATTAATTGAGTTAAAGTTAACTTACCGTTATTTACATGGTCAATCATTATTGGAAAAATAGTTTGCACACCTGGCATGCCAGAGGGTGTATTGGGATATTCTTTATCTTTATTTGATTTCAGATGTGGAGCATGATCAGATCCTAATACATCAACAATATTATTTTTTATAGCTACCCAAAGTCTTTCGTAATGTTCTTTGGAACGTAAAGGAGGGTTCATTTGGGCGTATGTACCAAGTTTATCATAACAGTCTGGTGCAAATAAAGTTAAATGTTGTGGAGTAGTTTCAAAAGTTACATTTTTTTTATGCATTGCTAAAAAATCTACTTCTTCTTTAGTGGTAACATGAAGTACATGGATTTTTTTATTATATCTTTCTGCAATTTTAACTACTCTTCGTGTAGAGGACATTGCGCACTCAACATTTCTCCATTCAGGATGTGAATGGACATTGCCTTGTTTTATAAATTTTTTTCTTAATTTAATAATATCTTCATCCTCTGAGTGAATTGAGACAATTCGATCACTACTTGAAATTACTTTTTCAATATCAGATTCCTTATCAACCAATAAGTTTCCTGTGGATGATCCGGCAAATAACTTAACGCCGCAACAACCCTCTACATTCTTTAATTGTTTAAGTTGATCTGTGTTATCAGGTGTCGCTCCAAAATAAAAAGCATAATTACTATGCATTCTATTTTTTGCGGCCTTTAATTTTTTTTCAAATTCAATTAAATTAGCAGTTGGTGGATTTGTGTTTGGCATTTCAAATAAAGATGTCACACCACCTAAAACTGCTGCCCTGCTCCCGCTTTCTAAATCTTCAGCATCAGTAGATCCTGGCTCTCTAAAATGAACTTGGGTATCTATTATGCCCGGTAAAACTAATTTATTTGTAGCATCATAAACTTTTGCATTATTAACATTAATTTTACCTATTATTTTAATTTTATTTTCTAATAGTCCGATGTCAGTTTTTGTTAATTTGCCATTTATGTAACAAGAACCATTTTTTATAATTAGACTAAGATTATCTGACATATTTTTTTTCTCTTATAATAATGTATAAGTAATAAATATGAAAAAAGATCAAGTAATTATTTTGGAAAAAAGGGGAACGGTTTTAATAAAAGGTGAAGATGCTAGTGATTTCCTTCAAAATATTATTACTAATGATATAAAAAAATCTTCTTATAAAAATTCAATTTTTGCAGCTTTATTGACGCCTCAAGGCAAGTATTTAAATGAGTTCTTTGTTATCAAAAATAGAAATGGATATTTGTTAGATTGTAGTGAAAATTCAACTGAAGATTTAATTCAAAATTTATCTAAATATAAATTAAGATCAAAAGTTGATATAGAGGATCTTTCAGCAGAATATGTTGTAGGAGTGATGCATCATGAAAAATTTAAAGAGCTCCAAATTAAAATGAACCTGGATGATAATACCATTTCATATAGAGACACTCCTATTTTTTTAGACCCAAGAAATAAATACTTGGGTGCTAGAATAGTTTCGAACTTAGAAAAATTATATTTAACAATAAAAAAATTGAATTTAAAAATTACAGATAGTTCTGAATATTTCACTCTTGCTTATAATTTTGGAATTCCTGAAAAAGGTGTGCAAAATTTAAAAGATCAATTGTTTGGATTGGAAGCAAATTTTGAAGCACTTCAAGCTATCGACTTTAAGAAAGGATGCTTTATAGGACAAGAGAATACTGCAAGGATGAAATTAAAAAATAAATTAAGAAGAAAATTATTACCAATATCATCATCGGAAGACTTAAATATAGGAGATGAGCTGATATATAAAGACAATAAGATAGGAAAAATTTTAATAGATAAACCTTATACTTTCGGTTTAATTAAAATGTTTGATCCAAACTTAGAAGAATTTATAAATAAAGATTTATTAGCAAATAACAAAAAATGCAAAATATTAAAGAGCATTTAATAATCTTGAAAGAGAAGCTAAAATTCCGTATCCACTTAGTTCTATAAAGGCTATAATAAGAATTATAAGTATAATTTTTTTATTTTTTTTTAAATATTCAATCATAATAAATGTATTTGGTGCGGTCGGAGAGACTCGAACTCTCACGGGAAACCCACACGCCCCTCAAGCGTGCCTGTCTACCAATTTCAGCACGACCGCTCCAATATGCGACAATAAATGAATGACAATATTCATTCAAGTTGATAGATTATAAATATATGAGTAAAATTGATAATATTTATAACAAAATTTCAAAAGTTGTGCCTAACATAGAGTGGGATTTTCACGCTCCATACATTGAAAAAATTAACAAATTGAAAAAAGAAAAAAATGCAGTCATCCTGGCTCATAACTATCAAACTCCAGAAATTTATCATGGAGTGGCGGATATAGCTGCTGACTCCTTAGCTTTGGCCTTGGAAGCAGCTAAAACGAAAGCCGATATAATTGTACTTTGCGGGGTTCACTTTATGGCTGAGACCGCAAAATTAATGAACCCAAAAAAAAAAGTTCTTATTCCTGACATGGACGCGGGTTGTTCTTTAGCTTCCTCTATAACTGGTGAAGATGTAAGAATGTTAAAAGAAAAATATCCTGGAGTACCAGTTGTTTCTTATGTAAATACATCTGCAGAAGTAAAAGCTGAAAGTGATGTGTGCTGTACATCAGCTAATGCGGTTAAAGTCGTCGAGTCCTTAGGAGTAGATAAAGTTATATTTCTCCCCGATCACTATCTAGCAAACTATGTCCAAAAAAATACTAAAGTGAAAATTATATCATGGCAAGGAACATGTATTGTGCATGAAAAATTTACTGGGAATGAAATAAATGACATAAGAAAACAAAACCCAGGTATCAAAATAATTGCTCATCCTGAATGTCCCCCTGATGTTATAAACGCCTCAGACTTTGCAGGATCAACATCTAGTATGGTGAATTATGTGAAAGAAAAACAACCAAAAAAAGTTTTATTAGTTACTGAATGTTCTATGAGTGACAATATACAAATTGAAAATCCTAAAGTAGATTTTATCAAACCATGTAATTTATGTCCCTTCATGAAAAAAATTACATTAAAAAAAATTTACGATTGTCTTGAAAAAGAAATAAATGAAATTAAAATTGGAAATAATATTGCGATGAGAGCGAGAGAATCGGTTACTAGAATGGCTAATATTGGTCGTTAAAATAAGTGTTAAAATTAAATCCATCTTATATAAAAAATGTTGTAAAAATGGCTTTGAAAGAAGATTTAAAGCCAAGAGGTGACATAACTACCAATCTTTTAGAGAGAAAGGATAGAGTAGTAAGGGCCTTTATTATTGCAAAACAAGATGGAGTAATAGCAGGATTAGATTTTTGTAAAGCAGCTTTTAAGCTTACTGGAAGAGAGGTAGAGTTTAAAAACAGAGTCTATGATGGAGGAAAAGTAAAAAAAAATAGAATCATTATTGAAATTAAAGCAAAGATAAAAACTATTTTAATTGCCGAGAGAACCGCATTAAACTTTCTTAATCATGCATCTGGGATTGCTACATTAACCAATCAATTTATAAAAAAGATTAGTAATAAAACAAAGATCTGTTGTACAAGAAAAACTACCCCTAATTTAAGAACTATTGAAAAATATGCCGTAAAAATAGGTGGTGGCCATAACCATAGATATAACTTAAGTGATGAAATTCTGATAAAAGAGAATCATATAACTGCTTCTAACAATCTTAAAAATTTAATTGAAAAGGCTATTAAAACAAAAAAAATTGTTACTGTTGAGATAGAAAATATCAGTCAACTCAAGCAAATTTTAGGATTAAAATTTAATAGAATACTTTTTGATAATATGAGCGCAAAACAATTAAAAAAGTGTTTAAGGCTATGTAAAAACAAATATCAAACTGAGTATTCGGGCAATACTACACTTAAGAATGTCAAACTAATATCAACAACTGGGATTGATAGAATTTCTGTTGGTGCTATAACTCACAGCGCTAAATCTTTTGACACAACTTTATTATTTCGATAATTCCGCTTGAGCTGCCGCTAATCTAGCCACTGGTACTCTAAATGGAGAACAAGAAACATAGTTTAGACCTCTTTTTGCACAAAATTTAATACTTTTTGGATCTCCGCCATGTTCTCCGCAAATTCCTAACTTTATTTTTTTATTTGCCTTCCTTCCTCTTGAAGAGGCTATCTCCACAAGTTCACCAACACCATTCTGATCAATGCTCACAAAAGGGTCTACATCAAAGATTTTGTTTTCAATGTAGTCATTTAGAAATTTACCTGAGTCATCTCTGCTTATCCCAAAGGTAGTTTGTGTTAAATCATTAGTACCAAAACTAAAGAAATCAGCGTATTTTGATATTGATTTAGCTTGCAAAGCTGCACGGGGCAATTCAATCATAGTACCAACCATATATTCTAGTTTTATTTTGCTCTCTTTTTCAATTTCTTTAGCGGTTTTATTTACTAAGTCTCTCAAAATTTTAAGTTCTAAATCGGTTGAAACCAGGGGTATCATGATTTCTACAAATGCAGATTTTATTTTATCTTTTTTCAATTGAATTATAGACTCGAATATTGCTTTACATTGCATTTCATAAATTTCTGGAAAAGAAATACCAAGCCTGCATCCCCTATGACCAAGCATTGGGTTTTCCTCATGAAGCTCTGCTATTCTGTCTTTAACTTCTTTAGAAGATAAATTTAGAGATCTAGCAACTTCCTCAATATCTTTTTCCACTTTAGGCAAAAACTCATGAAGTGGAGGATCAAGTAATCTGATAGTAACTGGTAACCCCGACATTACCTTAAAGATTTTTTTAAAGTCCTCTTTTTGGTAAGGCAAAAGTTTTTCTAATGCTCCATTTCTATCTTCTTTAGACTTAGATAAAATCATTTGTCTTACAGATAAAATTCTTTTCTCATCAAAAAACATATGCTCTGTTCTACACAATCCAATACCTTCTGCGCCAAAATCTCTTGCCGTTTTACTATCGTTTTCTGTCTCTGCATTTGTTCTAATTTTTAGTTTTCTAAATTCGTCAGACCATTTCATAATTGTAGAGAAATATCCTGAGATCTCTGGTTTTACTGTTGGCACTAAACCTTTCATGACTTTTCCACTTCCTCCGTCTATTGTTATAACTTCTCCCTCTTTGACAATTAACCCTCCTGCTTTAAATAATTTTGCCTCATAATCAATTGTAATTTCACTTGACCCAGAAACACATGGTCTTCCCATTCCTCTTGCGACAACAGCTGCATGACTTGTCATCCCACCTCTTGCGGTCAAAATACCCTTAGCTGCATGCATACCATGAATATCTTCGGGGGAAGTTTCTAGTCTCACCAAAATAGTATCTTGCATCATCTCATTTAACTTTTCGGCTTCATCTGCGCTAAAAACAACTTTTCCGCTCGCAGCTCCAGGCGATGCAGGAAGACCTGAGGCAATAATTTGTTTTTCCACATTTTCGTCTAAAGTAGGATGTAGTAAAGTATTTAATGTGTTTGGATCTATTCTAAGTATTGCCTCTTTTTTTGAAATTAATTTTTCCTTGACCATATCGACTGCAATTTTTATAGCAGCTTTAGCCGTCCTTTTTCCTGATCTTGTTTGCAACATCCAAAGTTTATTGTTTTCTACTGTGAACTCAATGTCTTGCATATCTTTATAATGTTTTTCTAATTTTAAAAAAACTTGAGTGAGTTGCTTATAAACTTTAGGCATAACCTCTTCCATAGACAGTCCTTCAGCATTAGAGTCTCCTCTAGCTTTTTTCGTTATGTGTTGTGGAGTTCTAGTACCCGCTACAACATCTTCGCCCTGAGCATTAATTAAAAATTCACCGAAAAAAGCTTTTTCTCCTGTTGATGGGTTTCTTGTAAAAGCAACTCCTGTAGAGCAATCATTTCCCATGTTTCCAAATACCATTGCTTGAATATTTACAGCAGTACCCCACTCTCCTGGAATTTGATTGAGTTTTCGGTAAACTTTTGCTCTTTGACTGTTCCAAGATAAAAATACAGCATTGATGGCCCCTAGAAGTTGTTCATTTACATTTTGGGGAAAATCTTTACCTGTTGTTGATTTGACTAGCTTTTTAAAATCCTCAATTAATCCATCCCAGTCTTGTTCGCTCAATTCAGTATCAAGTAAAACTCCTTTTGTTAATTTAAAATTGTCAATTAATTCTTCAAATAAATGACCTTCAACACCGAGGACTACACTGCTATACATCTGAATAAATCTTCTATAACTATCTCTTGAAAATCTTGGATTATTTGTTTTCTTTGATAAAGCATCCACTGTTTTATCATTTAGACCTAAATTTAGAATTGTGTCCATCATTCCAGGCATTGAAATTCTAGCTCCAGACCTTACAGATACAAGCAAAGGATTTTTTAAATCACCAAATTTTTTATTTGTTTTCTTCTCAATGACTGTAAGCTCTTTTTTTACAGCTTTAATTATACTTTTTGGCAGTTTTTTTTTATTTGAATAAAAAAGATCGCAAACTTCTGTAGAAATAGTGAAACCAGGTGGAACAGGTAAGCCTAATCTACCCATTTCAGCAAGATTAGCGCCCTTTCCTCCAAGAATATTTTTTTTATTTTTAAGATTTTTAATTTTACTATCTTCAAAATTAAATAAATATTTTTTCACGAAACTCCTTCCAATTTTGAAAAATTGATAAAATAATTAAATGTATTACAAAATAATTTAAGTAATTGTAACCTATTATTTTTTATATCAATATTTTCGTCATTTACTTTAACTTTATCAAAGAAAATATCTGTTAATAATCTTGTTTCAGACAAGCTGATTAATAGTTTTTCAAAATCTTTGTTATTTTCTTTAACTGTAATATTCTTTCGAATTTCGTTAATTTTTTCAAATAAATTTTTTTCTTCATCTTGTCTGAATAAAACTGCGTCTGGTCTGCCATCAATATTATCAGCAGACTTTCCAACAATATTAAATGCTCTTTTGTATGAACTTAGTACATTTTTTCCAATATCTTTATTAATATATTTATTCATTATGATATTTTTTTTGTAAAGCTCTAAAAAATTACTATTCGTATGAGAGCTAATTGAAGCATCAATTATATCTCCTTTAATATTTTTTTCTTTCAATATATTTTTTATTCGATCTCTTAAAAATTTTAGGATTTCTTTTTCTACATCAATGTTTTCAATAATTACTTTTTGTTCTTGAAAAAGTTTTACATTATAATTTACTAGGTCGCTTATTTTAATGTTGATTTTATTCTCAATAATTGTTTTGAGTAATCCTATAGCTGATCTTCTAAGAGCTAAGGGATCTTTAGAGCTAGTTGGCTTTTGATTTATTAAAAAAAAACCAACCAAAGTGTCTAATTTATCAACTATAGATATAGAATAACTTATAGGTTTCTTTGCAACAATTGAGGCATTCCCTAATGGAAGATAGTGATCACTTACTGCATTTGCTACTTCTTCATCAAAACCTTGCGCTAAAGCAAAATATTTTCCCATTTTTCCTTGGAGGTCTGGGTACTCATTAACTAAATCAGAGCATAGGTCAGATTTAGAGATTGAAGCAGCTATTTCTACTTTTTCTTTATTAATATTTATTTCATCAGAAAGCCAGGAGCTAAGTTTTCTGAGCCTTTGAGTTTTATCGTAAACTGTACCCAATTTTTCATAGAATGTAATTTTCTTTAAATTTGCTAACTGTTTTATTAAATTTCGTGACTTGTCCTTTTCCCAAAAAAATTTAGCGTCAGATAATCTTGCTTCAACTACTCTTTGGTTACCGTCCTTGATTATATTATTGCTATCTGGCTTGTTAGCTACAACGCAAAAATTATTTGTTAATTTATTTTTTTTATCAAAAAGTGGAAAATACTTTTGGTGGAGCTCCAAAGTTGAAATGATAATTTCAGGCGGAATTTCAAGGTATTTTTTATCAAACTCAAGTGGTAAAACATGGGGATCTTCAACTATGTTTGTAACTTCTTCTATTAATTTATTGTTGAAAACATTGTTATAATTTCTTGATTTGCATATCTGCTCCAATTTTTTTAAGATTTTTTGCTCTCTTTCCTTTTGATCGAAAAATACATTATTTTTTTTTAAGAAATTTTCATAATCCTTAAAATTCTTTACCTTTTTTGTTTTTATCAAAAGATCTTTTTCTATTATTGCATTTTCTGTTGATCTAAGGTGACCGAAATTAAAAGATAAATGACTGTTGTTATATATGGCTAAAATAGATCTTAAAGGCCTGCCCCAAATCATAGAATTATTTGACCATCTCATTGATTTTTTCCATTTAAAAGATGAGATTATATTCAATAATATCTTGATCAGCATATCTTTCGCTAACAACTCTCTTGGTAAAGTTTTGATAAAATAGAATTCTCCTTTGTCAATTTTTTTTTTGAATAACATTTTTTTTGATGCATTATTTGACCTTAGGAAATTGTTTAAAATATCCTCAATTACTCCTACTTTAGGTCCTTTAATTTCTTTCGAACTTATTTTGATTTTGTCTATAACGCCAATTATATGAATGATTAGTCTGGTAGGTGATGAATACGAAAATATTTTTTTAAATTTTATATTTTCATTGATTAATGAGTTCCTAATTCTTTCCTCAAATTCTCTTCGAACGTTAATTTGTAAATTAGGAGGAATTTCTTCGCTATAAAGCTCTACAAAAAATTCATTCATATTTATTCTTGTGTTTTTAGCCAGACTTTTCCCGATCCTTTAGCCAATTCTCTAATTCTTCCGATAAAACCTGTTCTCTCAGCAACACCTATTACACCTCTTGCGTCTAACAGATTAAACAAGTGACTCGCTTTGAGACACTGATCATAAGCAGGAAGAGCTAAATTTTTTTCCAATAAAAATTTACATTCAGTTTCAGCTAATTCAAAATTTTTTAGCAATGTTTCAGTATTTGCAAACTCAAAATTATAGGCTGAAAATTCTTTTTCTGATTGAAAAAAGACATCTTTGTATTTTATTCCATCCTCATTCCATTCGATATCAAAAACATTTTTCTTTCCCTGCACGAACATACAAATTCGTTCTAAACCATAAGTCAGCTCAACTGGTACAGGTTTACATTCTAAACTAGCCATTTGTTGAAAATAAGTAAATTGAGTTATTTCCATTCCATCGCACCACACTTCCCAACCTAATCCAGCTGCTCCTAAAGTAGGACTTTCCCAGTCATCCTCAACAAATCTTATGTCATGTTTTTTTATGTCAATTCCAATTGCATTTAAACTTTTCAAATACAATTGTTTTACATTATCAGGAGAAGGTTTCAAAATTACTTGATATTGATAATAATGTTGTAAACGATTAGGGTTTTCTCCATATCTTCCATCTGTAGGTCTTCGCGATGGTTGAACATATGCAGCTTTCCACGGTTTTGGTCCGATCGATCTCAGAGTTGTTGCAGGATGAAATGTTCCAGCGCCCACTTCAATATCGTAAGGTTGAAGTATTACACATCCATATTTTCCCCAAAATTTTTGAAGGTTCATTGTTATTTCTTGAAAAGAAAGATAATTTTTTTTTTTATTTTTTTTTGTAGGCATCTATAAACCAAATTTTTGCCACAGACTTCTCTCTTGTATATTATCAATTAAATTATCAAGTTGATTTTCAATTGAACTTGAAAGTTTTTTTGCCAAAAAACTTTTTTGTTTTTCGAATATTTTAATTATTACATCATCTCCAAACTTTTCTTTTATAATTTGATCGGCGTTTCCAATACCATCTATTAGACCAAGCTTTAAAGCTGATGAACCCGACCAAAATTCTCCGGTAAAAATATTATTTTTCTCTGGTTCAATTAATTTTTTTCCCCGACTGGTTTTTACAATATTGATAAAATCTCCATGTAAATCTAATTGTATTTTTTTCAATCTTTTAACATCGTCTTCTTTTTCATCAACAAAAGGATCTAGGGTGCTTTTGTTTTTTCCAGCTGTATATATTCTTCTCTCTACACCAATTTTCTTGATCAGTTCTTTAAAACCGAACGATGCAGAAATAACACCAATTGAACCAATTATAGAACTTGAATTTGCATAAATCTCATCACCTGAGCAAGCTATAAAATAACCTCCGGAGGCTGCGACATCCTCGGCAAAAACTAAAACTTTAGTTTTATTTTTTTTTGATAGTTGTTTTATGTAACTGTATATTAAGTGTGATTGTACAGGAGATCCGCCTGGCGAATTAATTGAAATTGCTACGGTCTTAGGTTTTTTGTATGAAAATGCCCTTTTTAAAATTTCTCTTTGTCCTGCTAAATCTATTCCCTGCTTAAACCTGCCTACAGACCCTATCACACCTGTTAACCTTACATGTGGAATAACTGTTTTTTTTTTAAATATTGAGAACATTCGATTTATTAACTTATATCAATAGATTGTAAAAATTCTAAATACTTATTTCGCTACTTAGAGTTGCATTATGGGTGCGTCAACAGGGATAGATTTTAAAAATTTTTTACAAATAAAATGAACTATAAAGATTTTTATGGGATCAGTAATACCTATTAAAAAAATTAATTCCTCATACCAAGATTTAAAAACCTTGGTTAAACCAAGGCTTTCAAAGGTGGAGGAATTCATTGAAAAAAAGCTGAAAAGTAATGTTGCTTTAATAGAAAAAATGGCAGAGCATCACTTAAGCTCTGGCGGTAAAAGACTTAGAGCTATGTTAACACTAGGCTCAGCAAAACTTTCTGGTTATGAATTAGGTGATAGAGACATAAATTTAGCAGCTTGTGTAGAATTAATACATTCTGCGACCCTTTTGCATGATGATGTTATTGATGGAAGCAACCTTAGAAGAGGAATAAGTACAACTAATTCTATTTGGGGAAATCAGTCCTCAATACTTTTAGGTGATTATTTATTAAGTAGATGTTTTGAAATAATGGTAGAGGACGGAGATTTAGAGATTTTAAAACTTTTGTCTTCGACTTCAGCAAAAATAGCTCAAGGAGAAGTTTTACAACTTCAACACAAAGGTGAAGCAGATTTGACTGAAGAAACATATTTAAAAATTATAGATTTAAAAACTGCTTCATTATTTTCAGCTTCTACTAGAGTGGGAGCATGTTTGTCTGGATCAAGTGAAAAAGAGAGAAACATTTTAGAATTTTATGGAAAAAACCTTGGATTAGCTTTTCAAATTGCTGATGATGCTCTGGATTATAATTCAGAGGAGAAAATGTTTGGAAAAAAGATAGGTAAAGATTTTTATGAAGGCAAAACAACATTGCCAATAATAATTCTTTTTCAAAGGTCAAACTTTAATGAGAGACAAGAATTATTAGAGATATTTAAAAAAGATAAAAGAAATAAAGATGACTTTGATAAAGCTTTAAAATTAATAAAAAAATACAGTGTTATAAAAGAAACTTTTAAAAGAGCGGAGTATTTTGTAAATGTCTCAAGAGATGCGATTAGTGTTTTTAATGATACAGAAGAAAAAAGGATTCTTCAAAATTTAACAAATTTTAGTCTTAATAGAAAATTTTAGGGATATAGTAAATTTCTACTCCATCTGCCATCTAATTTTTTGTAAATTAATCTCTCGTGTATCCTACCAACTCCATCTAGCCAAAATTCTACCTCGGATGGCATCAATCTCCAACCCGACCAATGTTCAGGTCTAGGAACTTCATCATTTGTAGGATATTTTTTTTCAAAATCTTTTATTTTATTTAAAAATTCCTCTCTACTTTTTAGAATCTTTGATTGAGTGGACGCCCAAGCGCCAATTTTATTTTTGTAAGGTCTGGACTTAAAATAATTATTTGCTTCGTTATCAGAAACTTTTTCCAACTCACCTAAAACTCTAACTTGTCTTCTTAAACTTTTCCAGTGAAAGCACATTGAGGCTTTTTTATTATTATTTATTTCCTCTCCTTTCTTGCTTGTTAGATTAGTATAAAAAACAAAACCATTTTCATTAAGTCCCTTCAACAGCACCATCCGAACATTTGGTTGATTATTCTCATTAGAGGTGGCAAGAGCCAAGGCATTAGGGTCGTTAATCTCCTTGCTTTTAGCGACTTTGAACCAATTATTGAATAAATCTATAGGATTGTCTAAATCCTCAAAACATTTATCAATACCTAGTGAATTTTTGCCATTTTTTTGATTCATATATTCTTTAAAATAAATTATACATTAAAAAATTATGTCTTTTAATACTTTTGGAAAAATATTTCGATTTACCACATGGGGTGAGTCCCACGGACCTGCGATTGGATGCGTAATTGATGGAGTTCCTCCAAATATTCGCATAAGTGAGAGGGAAATACAGTCAGATATGGACAGAAGAAGACCTGGTCAATCCAAATTTACTACCCAAAGAAAAGAGGCTGATAAGGTAATAATACTTTCTGGAGTCTTTGAAGGTAAAACTACTGGGACGCCCATATCAATTTTAATAAATAATGAAGATAAAAGATCTCGTGATTATGAGTCTATAAAAGAAAAGTTCAGACCAGGTCATGCTGACTTTACCTATTTTAAAAAGTACGGAATAAGAGATTACCGAGGAGGCGGAAGACAATCAGCTAGAGAAACTGCTAGCCGAGTTGCTGCAGGAGCAGTTGCAAAAATAATTCTTAGAGATTTACTAGGAAAAAAATTTAGAATAATAGGTGCAGTCACTCAACTTGGATTGATGTCTTGTGATGTGAATAATTGGAATGATGCTGAAATAAGAAAAAATCCTTTTTTCTGTCCTGATAAAAAATCTATAAAATTGTGGGAAAAATATTTAAATTCCGTCAGAAAATCAGGATCCTCTTGTGGAGCTATAATTGAATTGAGAGCGAGCGGTATACCTATTGGACTAGGAGCGCCTATTTACTCAAAACTTGATACTGATATAGCTGCTGCAATGATGAGCATTAATGCTGTTAAAGGCGTAAATATTGGTGCTGGTATGTCGGCTGCTTTTTTAAGTGGTGAGGAAAATTCTGATGAGATGAGAAAAAGTTCTGGAAAAACAAAATTTAAAACAAATAATGCAGGTGGTATTTTAGGAGGTATATCCTCAGGTCAAGATATCAATGTATCATTTTCAGTAAAACCTACTTCGTCAATTTTAAATAAAAGAGAAACAATAAATAAAAAAGGTAAAAATACAACTATTTCAGTTAGAGGAAGGCACGATCCGTGTGTTGGAATAAGAGCAGTTCCAATTGGTGAAGCTATGCTCTCTTGTGTTTTATTGGATCATTTTTTGATGCACAGAGCTCAGTGCGGGAGTTAATTTTTATTATTTTTTGCAAAAACTATATTTGAATTAAGTGTTTGCTCAATCTTCTCTACGATAGAATTATAACTTAAACCTGCTTTAATATACATTTTTTCAGGTGTATCTTGATCAAGAAACTCATCAGGAAGTGTCATTGACCTAAACTTCAAACCATTATCGAATACACCTCTCTCTGATAAAAGTTGTGCTACATGAGAACCAAATCCTCCAATTGAACCCTCTTCTATCGTGATGAGGACTTCGTGACTTGTTGCAATTTCCATAATTAATTTCTCATCTAATGGTTTAGCAAATCGTGCATCAACTATAGTAATATTAATACCTTTTTTTAACAAAACCTCAGAAGCTTTTTTGCATTCTTGTAATCGTGCACCAAAATTAAGTAGAGCTATTTTTTTTCCCTCTTGAACTAACTTGGCTTTACCTATTTTTAATACATCGTTTATATTTGGTAGTTCAATTCCTATACCATTACCTCTTGGGTATCTAAATGCAGATGGTTTGTCATTTATTGTGATTGATGTGTTGATCATCCTGACTAGCTCTGCTTCATCACTGGCAGCCATTACTACAAAATTTGGTAGTGTTGCTAAATAAGTTATATCAAAAGATCCTGCATGTGTTGGTCCATCAGCACCAACTAAACCAGCTCTGTCTATGGCAAATCTTACAGGTAATGATTGAAGTGCAACATCATGAACGATCTGATCGTATGCTCTTTGTAAAAAAGTTGAATATATGGCGGCAAAAGGTTTATAACCCTCGGTTGTTAAACCAGCTGCAAATGTAACTGCGTGTTGCTCTGCTATTCCTACATCAAACATTCTCTCAGGAAACTTTTTCTCAAAAAGATTCAAACCTGTACCTGAAGGCATCGCACCAGTTATACCGATAATTTTTGTATCCTTTTCTGCATGTTTAATTAAAGTTTCAGCAAATACATTTGTGTAGGAAGGCGCATTGGATGTTGACTTGCTTTGCTGACCAGTGGACACATTGAATTTTGATACTCCATGATATTTGTCGCCTGAATCTTCCGCAGGCTTGTATCCCTTACCTTTTTGTGTAATTGCATGAATTAAAATTGGACCTTGATGATTCGAGTCTTTTACATTTTCAAGGATTTGAACTAGATGATTAATATCATGACCATCAATAGGGCCTATATAATAAAAACCCAGCTCACTAAATAAAGTTCCGCCTGTAACGATGCCTCGTAATATATCTTCTGCCTTTCCGGCTTTTTTTAAAAATCTTTTTGAAAAAGATGAAATTATCAATTTAATAGTTTCTCTTAAACTAAAATATAATTTTCCTGATAGTAGTTTTGATAAATATTTACTCATAGCTCCTACTGGTTTCGCTATTGACATATCATTATCGTTTAGGATCACTATTAGTTTTGATTTTAGCGCACCAGCATTATTCATTGCTTCATAGGCCATGCCTGCACTCATCGCCCCGTCACCTATAACGGCAATCACATCATTTTTATCATTTGATAATTTTTTTGCTACGGCCATACCAAGAGTAGAAGATATTGAAGTGGAACTATGTGCAGCTCCAAATGGATCATATTCGCTCTCGGTTCGCTTGGTAAAACCTGATAAGCCTCCACCTTTACGTAAAGTTCTTATTTCATTTTTTCTACCAGTTAAAATTTTATGAGGGTAACATTGATGACTTACATCCCAAACTAATTTATCTTTTGGAGTATTAAATACATAGTGCAAGGCAACTGTTAGCTCAACAACTCCTAAACCTGCACCAAGATGTCCTCCAGTTTCAGAAACCACATCAATTAATTCCTCTCTTAATTCTTGGGCTACTTGTTTAAGCTGACTAGATTTTAGTTTTCTTAAATCTACGGGATAATCTATCTTATCAAGAAGTCTGTTCATTAAAAATTTCTCTCTAATATAAAGTTAATAGTTTCTTTTAAACTATTTGCTTTTTTTCCATATCTATTTAGTTTTTTTATTATATCAAATTTTAATTTCAAAGCATAATCTAAAGTTTTTTTCTCTCCCATTAAACTTATTAGGGTTGATTTGCCTTTTTTTTGATCCTGTTTTGTTGGTTTACCAATCTTTTTTTTTGATCCCTTTAAATCTAGTAAATCATCAGAGATTTGAAATAATAATCCTATCTCTTCCCCCAACTCAGACATAAATTTTATTTCTTTTTTTTCTTTGCTTGCTATTAAGGTAGGAGCATAACAGCAAAAGTTAAATAATTTTCCTGTCTTCTTTCTTTGCATATCCAAAATATGCTTAAAACTTTTACTTTTTTTTTCAAAACTTAAATCAAGTTGTTGACCACCTGCAATTCCAGAGTGACCTGAGCAAAGTGATAGGGTTTTTATCAATCTATTTTTTTTATTATCATTAATTAAAAAATTTTTTTCACTCAATATTTCAAAACCAAGAGTTAAAAGCGAATTTCCAGCAAGCACAGCTGTGGACTCTCCAAATTTTATATGGGCAGATGGCTTGCCCCTTCTTATCTTATCATCATCCATACAAGGAAGATCATCATGGATTAGTGAGTAAGAATGTATACATTCTACCGCTGCACAAACATTTAAAAGTTTATTAATCTGTAAGTTAAATATTTTTCCAGTATTGATAATAATTGTTGATCTTATTTTTTTCCCACCATTGAGTATTCCATATTTCATTGGGGCAATTAAACTAGAATTTATTTGTTTTTTTAAATATTTGGATAGGAAATTATCTATTATCCTCGCATTTTTTCTAAATTCATTCACTGGCATTAAAATTATTTTTTTTCTGTTAAATCTTTAAGTTTTTTTTTAAATAAATTATCCATGTGCTTGGAAAGTTTAATTAAACGATCATAATCTTTTTTTGAGGTTTCTAGATCACTATTTTTATCTTCTAATTTCCTTAATATCTCATTAATTTCGTTTTTTGTATCTTTTATTGATTTACTATTTATGTCATTTGGAATATTTTCATTTTTCATAAGCTATATAATAATTACATTATGACTAATATCTATTCAAATATAAAAAAACTTAATAGTAAAATACAATTCAAGGTAATTCATCTTTTAAAAAATGATGGTTTAGTAGCTCTACCTACTGAGACTGTTTATGGTTTAGCGGGAAATGCATATTCAAGAAAAGCTGTAAATAAAATATTTAAAATAAAGAATAGACCTAGAATTAATCCAATAATAGTCCATTACTCATCTTTTAAAGATGCTTCAAAAGATGTTTTTTTTCCAAAAGAGTTTTTGAGATTGTACAGAAGCTTCTGCCCTGGGCCAATCACTTTTATTTTAAAGAAAAAAAAATACTCAAATCTTAATAAACTTACCACAGCTGGTTTGGAATCTGTAGCTATTAGATTTCCAAAACATAAAGTTTTAAGAAAAATTCTTAACAAAATAAATTTTCCTCTTGCAATGCCAAGCGCTAACAAATCTGGAAAAGTAAGTCCTACATGTGCAGAACATGTTAGTAATCAATTTGGGAAAAAGATTATGGTTATAGATGGTGGTAATTCTAAGGTGGGCCTTGAATCTACAGTGGTAGATTTAACCTCAGGTATATCTATATTAAGACCGGGTATAATAAATTCGTCACAAATTCAAAAAATTGTAGGTAAAAAAATAATTTACAAAAAAAGTAAAAAAATAAGATCGCCAGGAAACTTAATAAATCACTATTCGCCTGGGATTCCAATTAAATTAAATGTAAAAAAGGCTGAAAAAAATTCAGCATTTATAACAATTGGAAAAAAATTTAAAAAAAATAAAGATGTATATAATTTAAGTGAGAAATCAAACCTTGAAGAAGCGGCTAAAAATCTTTACAAAACTTTAATTACGATTAAGAAAAAAAAATATAAAAAAATTTCAGTAGTGAAAATTCCAAATATTGGAGTTGGTATAGCTATTAATGATAGATTAAAGAGAGCGGCAGCAAAATGAATGTAAAAATAAAAAATTTATACAAAAAATTTGAAAATAAAATTGCAGTAAATGGAATAAATTTTAATATTTCAGAAAATTCTACTTTAGGATTGCTTGGACCAAACGGTTGTGGAAAAACAACTACTATTGGTATGATCCTAGGTTTAATTAAACCATCAAAAGGTGAAATATATATTGATGGACTAGACATAAATAAAAATGACAGAATTAAATTACTTGAAAAAATAAATTTTGCCTCTCCTTACATTGAGCTACCAAAAAAACTAACAGTAAGACAAAACCTTGAAATATTTGCGAGACTTTACGGTGTAAGAGACATAGAAAATTCTATTGATCAAATTGCTAATGATTTAGATTTAAAAAAATTTATTGGAAAAAAAACAGGAGAATTATCCTCTGGACAAAAAAATCGTGTCTCTCTTGCGAAATCCCTAATAAATGAACCTAAGCTTTTACTACTTGATGAACCTACCGCTAGCTTAGATCCAGATATAGGTGACTTTATAAGGGGTTATCTTGAAAAATATAAAAAAAATAAGAATGTTACTATTTTATTGGCTTCACATAACATGTCAGAAGTTGAAAGATTATGCGATGAAGTTATTATGATGAAAAATGGTAGTCTTGTTGATGAGGGCACTTGTAATCAACTTATAAAGAAACATGGTAGATCTAATTTAGAAGAAACATTTTTAAAAATAGCTAGAGGTAAATAATGAATTTAAGTAAGATATACGCACTTAGTTTAAGACATATTTTTTTAATTAAAAGTTCTTTTCCAAGATTATTGGATCTTCTATATTGGCCGACTATACAAATTTTTTTATGGGGCTTTATTTCAAAGTTTTTTACTCTAAATTCAACTTACTATAATAACACTGTGGGGGTAATTCTAACTGCAGCAATACTCTATGATTTTCTTTTTAGATCTAGCATTAGTTATAATATGATGTTCCTTGAGGAAATTTGGAGCAGAAACTTCACAAATTTATTTATTTCTCCAATAAAGATAAGTGAGATTATTGCTGCATTAACTTTGACCGCTATTTTTAGAACTTTAATCGGAATGGTTCCGGCTTCATTAATCGCCATTCCTCTATTTGGGGTATCTATTTTTTCCGTAGGTCCAGCTTTGATATTTTTACTTATTAGTCTTTATATATTTGGAGTAACTCTTGGATTGTTAGTAACTGCTGGATTAATAAGATTTGGACCATCTTTTGAGAATATTGCATGGGCCAGTTTATTCTTTTTAGCGCCCTTAGGATGTATTTACTATCCAGTTGAAATATTACCTGAATGGTTGCGAGTAATTGCTAACGCTTTGCCTTTAGTTCATTTATTTGAAGAAATGAGAAACATACTCATGAATAATACAGTTAGTTATCTTCCGATCATGAAAGGCTTTTTAATATCACTACTTTATTTTACTTTCGGTGTTTTTATTTTTTATTTGGCTTACTTTGGTGCAAGAGTAAGGGGAACATTAATTAATATGGGAGAGTAATGAAACTGGTTGATTGTTTTATGTATTTTGATGAAGACTTGGTTTTAGATATAAGGTTAAATGTTCTTAAAAATGATGTTGATAAATTTGTTATTGTAGAAGCAAAACAAGATCACGCCGGAAATTTAAAAAATCTAAATTTTGATATAAAAAATTTTTCAAAATTTAAAGACAAAATTCATTATATTGTAATAGATGACCTTCCAGTGACTAAAAATTTTTTTAAAAAAAATTGGAGATCTGAGTGGCACACTGAAAATGCGCATAGGAATAAACTAGAATTAGGTTATTTAGAATCTTCTGACGATGATTTAATAATGATCTCAGATATAGATGAGATACCGAATCCAAAAGTAATAAATAATTTTAAATTAGAAAATATTTATGGATGTTTTATGCAGATGAACTTGCAAACCAAAATAAATCTTTTAAATAAAGATATTAAAGAATGGCCAGGAACAAAGATATGTCAAAAAAAGAATTTACGATCACCGCAATGGTTAAGGGATATCAAAATTAAAAAAAGACCTTTTTGGAAATTTTTTAAGCCTAAACAGCCACAACTGATTTATAACGGTGGATGGCACTTCAGTTTTTTAAAAGACTCTAAAAATATTTCAAAAAAAATTAAATCTTTTGTTCATCAAGAGCTGAACCTGGAAAAATTTACCAATATTGAAAATATAGAAAAAAGGATAAGAGAAAACAAAGATATTTTTGATAGAAATTACAATTATGTTAAAGTAATTATTGATGACACTTTTCCAGATTATATTGCTGAGAATAAAGTAAAATTTAAAGATTGGATTATATGAAATTTGGTGCGCCTGGAAGGAGTTGAACCCTCAACCTTCTGATCCGAAGTCAGACGCTCTATCCAGTTGAGCTACAAGCGCATAAATTATAATTAATTTAAAATGAATGATAAAACAATAGAATTTTTAGTGAATAAAGATGATGAGCTTGACAGGCTGGACTTGTTTCTCAAGTCAAAAATGAACCCAATTTCAAGATCAAGTATAAAAAAATTTATAGATCAAGGATTGGTGAATTTAAACGGAATTCAAGAATATTCTTCCTCAAAAAAATTGAAAAATAAAGATAAAGTTCAGGTTCAAATTTTAACAAAGTCTGAATTAAAAATAATACCAAGTAATTTGCCAATTAAAATAGTTTATGAGGATGAAAGTTTACTTGTAATAGATAAGGAAGCTGGGATGGTAGTTCATCCAGGGGCAGGAAACAAAAAAGATACATTAGTTAATGCTCTTATACATAAATTTGAAAATACTTTATCAACATTAAGTGGTAACGATAGACCAGGAATAGTTCATAGAATTGATAAAGAAACCAGTGGATTAATTGTTGTGGCAAAAGATAATATCTCCCACCAAAAACTTTCAGATCAATTTTCAAAACACAGTATATTAAGAAAATATTTAGCATTAGTTTGGGGCGTACTACGTCCTTTAAATGGAAAAATTTCAACATTAATAAAAAGAGATGATCGAAACAGACAAAAAATGATAACTAATGAAATCAGAGGAAAAAAAGCAATTACCAATTACAACACAATAAAAGTTTTTCAATCTTACGACATACCCAAAATTAGTTTAATAAAATTTGCACTTGAGACTGGTAGAACCCATCAAATACGTGTGCATATGAATTATAAAAAAACTAATATTTTAGGAGATAAAATTTACGGAAAAAAAAAGGTTAAATTTAAGAAAATTAATCAGGAATTTGAAAAACAAATTTTAAGTCTAAATGGTCAACTTTTACACGCATGTGAGCTAGGATTTATTCATCCTAAAAGCCAAAAATTTTTAAAATTTGAGAGTAAACCTCCGAAAGTGTTTCAAAATATACATGATTTACTTGAGAAACTTAGTAATTGAAATTTACGCATTTATATATAAACAGGTCGAATGAGTAAAAAAAATTTAAATAATTTACCAATACCTAACTCAGGAGGGCTTTCAATTTATCTCTCTCAAATAAAAAAGTTTCCAATGCTTGATGCTGAGGAGGAATACATGCTAGCAAAAAATTGGAGAGATAACGGTAATTTAAAATCTGCCCATAAATTAGTTACAAGTCATTTGAGATTAGTAGCAAAAATAGCTATGGGGTACAGAGGTTACGGGTTACCAATGAATGAAATCATTTCTGAAGGTAACATCGGTTTAATGCAAGCAGTAAAAAAATTTGACCCAGATAAAGGTTTTAGATTAGCAACTTATGCTATGTGGTGGATAAAAGCAGCTATACAGGAATATGTTTTAAAATCTTGGAGTCTAGTAAAAATGGGCACAACAGCGGCTCAAAAAAAACTATTTTTTAATTTAAAGAAAATTAAAAAACAAATAGCCCCTAACCAAGAAGGTGACTTGAAAGATAGTCAGGTAAATGAAATATCAAAGAGATTAGATGTAGATAAAAATGAAGTAATTAACATGAATAGAAGACTGATGGGTCAGGAAAAATCTCTTAATGATCCAATTAAGGACGGAGAGAATACAGAATGGCAAGACTGGTTAGTAGATGAAGGTATGGATCAAGAATTATTGGCATCTCAAAAACAGGAACTTGAAGATAAAAAAGAATTACTTTACAAATCAATCGGAATTTTAAATGAAAGAGAAAAAAAGATTTTAGAAGCCAGGCGATTAAGTGAAACTCCTAGAACACTAGATGAATTGAGTAAAAAATATAAAATCAGTAGAGAGAGAATAAGGCAAATTGAGACAAAAGCTTTTGAAAAATTACAAAAGGCGATGATAAATTCTAATAAGTCAAAAAATTTGTTGCCTTCAAATTAATTACTAAACGGATTTTCAATTAAAATGGTGTCTTCTCGCTCAGGACTTGTTGATATACTCGCGATTTTTACTCCAGTCAAATTCTCTATTTCTTTGATATATTTCTTAGCATTTAAAGGTAATTTCTTATTTTCCTTAAGGCCTTTTGTCGAGGTTTTCCAACCCTTTAATGTTTTATAAACAGGTTTTACTTTAATTTGATCTTCAACTGCTGCAGGGAGATAATCAATTTTTCTTCCGTTTAATTCGTATTGTATACAAATTTTTATTTCCTCCAGCTCATCTAAAACATCGAGCTTAGTAAGAGCAATCCCGTTTATTCCAGAAATTTTACATGTTTGTCTAACCAAAACAGAGTCGAACCAGCCACATCTTCTTTGTCTATTAGTAACTGTTCCAAATTCATTACCTCTACTGCCTAAAAGAGCACCGATATCATCGGTCAGTTCGGTTGGGAATGGACCTTCGCCGACTCTGGTGGTATATGCTTTTGTTATACCTAAAACATAACCTAAAGAATTTGGCCCACACCCTGAACCTATCGAAGCACTTGCTGCTACAGTGTTAGATGACGTAACAAATGGATAGGTACCATGATCAACATCTAAAAGTATTCCTTGAGCTCCTTCAAATAATATTTTTTTTCCTAAATTTTTATAATTATCCAATATCTTCCAAGTTGGTTTTGCAAATTTGAGAATTTTATCTGCTATCTTCATTAGCTCATTTTTTAACTTATTTTTTTCATATACTCTTTTTCCCAATCCTTTTCTAATAGCGTTGTGGTGCATTAAAACAGCATCTAGTCTTTGGTTTAAATTATTTTCTGACCTTAAATCCATAACTCTAATTGACCTTCGACCAACTTTATCTTCGTACGCAGGACCAATGCCTCTTCTAGTAGTTCCTATCTTGGCCTTACCAGCGGTATCCTCTCTTATTTCGTCCATTTCTTTATGAAATGGTAATATTAATGTTGCGGACTCTGATAATATAAGATTATTGGAGTTCACTTTGACTCCAAGTTTTTCAATAGAATTTATCTCTTCTAGCAATGCCCAAGGATCTACTACCACACCATTACCTATTACTGAAATTTTATTCTGTCTTACTATTCCTGAAGGTAATAATTTTAGTTTGTAAGTTTTGCCATCAATAACGAGTGTATGGCCCGCGTTATGACCACCTTGAAATCTAACAACAACATCTGCTAAACTTGACAACCAGTCCACAATTTTACCTTTGCCTTCGTCACCCCATTGAGAACCTACTACAACTACATTTTTCATTAATTAAAACCTCTTTTCAAATCAAATGAAACTAAATGATTAATAGGGCCATGCCCTTTACCATAATTTACATTATTATTTATCGCTTCATTAACATATTTTATTCCTAACTCACACGATTTTTTAATTTTTTTTCCACACGAAAAATAAGTTGCTATCGCACTTGATAAACTACATCCTGTGCCGTGAGTATTCTTTGATCTAATTCTTTTGTTCATAAATATTTTAAACTCTTTTTTATTTAAAAATATATCATTTACTTTTTTTCCTTTCATGTGACCGCCTTTAATTAAAATATTTTTTGCTCCTAATTTAAGCAATTTTTTTGCTGCCGTTATCATATCGCTGGTATTATTAATCTTCGTACCTGATAAAATTTCCGCTTCTGGAATATTTGGTGTGACCAAGCTAGAAATTTTAATAATCTTTTTTAATTTCACAACAGCATTATCATTTATAAGTGGTTGTCCTCCCTTCGCAATCATCACTGGATCAATAATTATTTTTTTTATTTTACAATTTTTTATTGCTCTTAAAACTTCATCTATTACTTTTGAAGAGTGTAACATTCCTATCTTTATGGCATCAGGTCTTATATCTTTGCAAGTTATCAATATTTGTTTCTTTATTTCCGCAGGTTTGATTGGAACAACTGAAAAAACGCCAGAAGTGTTTTGTGAAGTTACTGCTGTAATTGCTGTCATAGCATAACTGCCTAATGATGTAACAGTTTTAATATCTGCCTGAATTCCTGCACCTCCTGAAGAATCGGATCCAGCTATAATTAAAATCTTAGATTTTGGTTTCAATTTATTTAATAGTCTTTCTTAATTTTAAAATACATTTTTTTATTAAAATTTTATCATAAGACTCGGCCATTACTCTAATTTTAGGTTCTGTTCCAGATTTTCTTACCAAAATTCTTCCTTTATTACCCATAATTTTGATAGTTTGTTTTATAATGTTTTTACACTTTGCGCTTTTAATGATTTCTTTATTTTTAACAATAATATTTTCTAGTGTCTGCGGTACAGGTTTAAAAATATTGAACAACTTGCTGGCTGCAACCCCTTTTTTTAGGGAGTATAAAACTTCTAGTGCAACTAACAATCCGTCACCAGTTGTAGCAAATTTTCCTAATATTATATGTCCAGACTGTTCTCCACCTAAATTGAAATTATATTTCTTCATTTTTTCTTTTACATACCTATCGCCAACTTTAGATCTTTTAAATTTAATTTTTTGATTTTTTAAATAATATTCCAAACCTAAATTTGACATTAAAGTACCAATTACACCGCCTTTCAAAATTTTTTTAAGCTTCCATCTCCTAGCTATCATTGCGATAATTTGATCTCCATCGATAATTTTTCCTTTTTCATCACACATAATTATTCTGTCAGCGTCACCATCAAAAGATATGCCGATATTTGCTTTATATTTTTTGACTTTGGCTTTAATATAATTTGGATACATTGATCCACAATTATCGTTTATATTTAATCCATTTGGTTTAATGCCAAAAGAAATTACTTTGGCTCCAAGTTCTTTTAGAAGTTTTGGAGCAGCTTTGTAACTGGCACCATTAGCACAATCAATAACTATCTTTAAACCCTTTAGATTAAAATTTTTGGGAAAATTTTTTTTTAATATTGAAATATATCGGTCATTTCCATCTTCTAGTCTTTTAACCCTTCCTAATATTTTTGGGTTTTCTAATTGATCTTTATTTTTTGAATCTATTAATCTTTCAATTTTTTTTTCTATTTTATCGGATAATTTCATCCCATCTGGACCAAATAATTTAAGTCCGTTATCATAATATGGATTATGAGAAGCTGTGATCATAATTCCCATGTTTGCTCTCATTTTTTTAGTCAACATTGCTAAACCATTAGTTGGAAGTGGACCAAGTGTGAATACGTGCATACCTCCTGATGTTAGACCAGAAACTAAAGCTGGCTCTAATGAGTATCCTGAAAGTCTTGTGTCCTTTGCTATTATTGCAACCTGTTTATTTTTTTTTTGATTTTTAAAATAAGTTGCTGATGCAAGACCAAATTTAAAAAATTTTTCACCAGTTATAATTCCAGAATTTACTTTACCTCTTATGCCATCAGTTCCAAAATATTTATTTTTCATCTAAAATTTTTTCAAAAACTAAAATTCCTTGCTTTATTTCTCTTACATTATGAACCCTGAAAATTTGAACTCCTTGTGAAAGTAAATACAATATTGACGATAAAGTTCCTCCAATTCTCTCTTCACTATCATATTTTCCTGCTATTTGATTTATAAATCTTTTTCTTGAGGTTCCAACTAAAATTGGAAATCCTAGAGAGTGAAACAAAGAAATTTTAGAAATTAAACTCAAATTATGTTTCAAATTTTTACCAAACCCAATACCAGGGTCTATAATAATGTTTTTATACTTAAATTTCTTTATTTGATCTTCAAAAAAATCATAAATATCAAGTAAAACATTTTTATATTGAGGATTTTTTTGCATTGTATCTGGCGTGCCCTGCATGTGATGAAGGACTTTTGATTTCTTATATCTATTAACCAGGCTTAATGATAAGTTACTATAATTAAATCCTGAAACATCATTTATAAGGTCAACATTGTGCTTTATAGCTTCCTGAATAACTTCAGATTTTCTAGTATCAACTGAGACACATGTATTTTTAAATTTTTTTTTAAAATTTTTTACCATAAATTGAATACGTTTCCACTCTATTTTTGGATGAATAGTCTTTGAACCTGGTCGAGTTGACTCACCTCCGATATCTATTATATCTGCTCCACTTTCAATTAAATTATGAACATGTTTTATTGAATTTTTTTTACTATTAAATTTTCCACCGTCTGAAAAGCTATCAGGAGTAAGGTTTAATATTCCCATTATCGAAGTTTTCGAGAAACTAACTTGTTTTAAAAAATTTTTTCTTCTCTTAATGATTTTTTTTATTGCTCGCTTAACATTTATTTTTAATTTATTATTTAAAGAGCTTATTTTGGAAATATGAATAATTTTTGTTTTAATTTTATATTTGTTTCTTATAAAAATTTCTAATTGATCAAATGCGATTTCATTTTTTCCGCACAGGGGTAAAGCTAGTTTATTTTTGATTAGTTTTTTTGCTAATTTTCCATGGTAAAAATTACACGCTCTAGTGTAATATTTTTCCATTTTTTCTATTAAATAGCTGGTTTAGGTTTTAAGCCTATGGTATCAAGCGCTGAAGTTTCTTTATTATCTTTTTCTTCATCAGTTTTAAATGATCTTGTAGGCTTGATATCTTTTAAAATTAAGTCTCTTATTTCGTCACCACTTAAAGTTTCATAAATCATAAGTGCTTTGGACAATTTATGTAAATCTTCAATCTTTGAGGTTAAAACTTCTTTAGCTCTTGCATAGCCTTTATCAACAATTTTTTTCACTTCAAGATCAACTTTTTTGGCAGTTTCCTCTGACATATTTTGTTGTTTAGTAACTGATCTTCCTAAGAAAACTTCCTCTTCATTATCTCCATAGGCTATTGTTCCAAGTTCTTCGCTCATACCATATTTTGTAACCATATTTTTTGCCATTTTAGTTACCATATCTATATCTGAAGATGCTCCAGAAGTTACTTTGTCATGGCCAAAAATTAATTCTTCTGCGATTCTTCCTCCCATAGCAACAGCTATGTCTGCATGCATTTTTTCTCTAGAAACAGACAATTGATCTCTTTCAGGTAGTCGCATCACCATTCCTAGGGCTCTTCCCCTTGGAATTATAGTCGCTTTATGGATCGGATCTGAAGCCTTCTCATTTAACGCAACAATTGCATGACCCCCCTCATGGTAAGCAGTAAGTTTTTTTTCATCTTCGGACATTACAAGTGATCGTCTTTCTGCTCCCATCATAACCTTATCTTTCGCCTCTTCTACATCTGACATAGTAACAACTCTTTTATTTTTTCTAGCTGCTAATAAAGCTGCCTCATTGACTAAGTTTGCAAGATCAGCTCCCGAAAAGCCTGGAGTTCCTCTTGCAATGGTTCTCAATTTAACATCTGGTCCAGTATTAATTTTTTTTATATGAACTTTTAGAATTGCTTCTCTGCCCATAATATCTGGATTACCAACAACGACCTGTCTATCAAATCTTCCCGGTCTAAGTAAGGCTGGATCTAAAACATCTGGTCTGTTTGTTGCTGCGATTAATATTATTCCCTCATTTGTATCAAAGCCATCCATTTCAACTAATAATTGGTTCAGAGTTTGCTCTCTCTCGTCATTACCGCCACCTAAACCTGCTCCTCTACTTCTTCCAACGGCATCGATCTCATCAATAAAAATGATACATGGAGCATGTTTTTTTCCTTGCTCAAACATGTCCCTAACCCTGGAAGCTCCAACACCTACGAACATCTCAACGAAATCTGAACCTGAAATAGAAAAAAAAGGTACATTAGCTTCTCCAGCAATGGCTTTAGCTAATAAAGTTTTTCCTGTGCCCGGGGGGCCAATTAAAAGAGCACCTTTAGGGATTTTTCCCCCTAACCTGCTAAATTTTTTAGGATCTTTTAAAAATTCAACAATTTCTTCTACTTCCTCTTTAGCTTCTTCGACTCCAGCAACATCATTAAAAGTAACTTTGCCTTGGGCCTCGTTTAATAGCTTGGCTTTTGATCTACCAAAACCCATTGCGCCACCTTTGCCACCTTGCATTTGTCGCATGAAAAAAATCCAAACTCCAATTAATAACAACATTGGAAACCATGATAAAAGTATGCCAAGCAAGGAGGGCATTTTGTCTTCTAAAGGACTTGCATTGATGCTAACACCCTTTTCACTAAGTTTCTCTACTAGATTTGGATAATTCGGTGAAAAAGTTTTAAACTTGCTTCCGTCTGATAAAACTCCAGTTATGTTGTTTCCTTGGATATTTACCTCGACAACTCTTCCATCTTCGACTTCATTAAGAAATTTTGAAAATGTAACTTGATTGTTAGTGTTAATAGAGTTTTTAGGATTTTGAAATATATTGAAAAGTCCCACCGAAAGGAGAACTATCAAAGCCCACATTGCAAGATTTTTTAAATTCATATCTATTAAATAAGTATTATTTTTATATTATTCAAGTATACATAATTGCAAATAAAAGATAAATTGAGGCAAAATGACGGTTTTTAATAAAAATCTGGTTTTTTAACCTCTTTTTGAATTGTTATATGTGAATCATTTAGTCTTAGAACACAGCCGCCTAAAGTTAGTTTATTTAAGGATCCTTCCTCGAACTTTTTTATTACAAAAGAGATTTTTTTCGATCTAGGTGGATAGTCTTTTTTATTAACATCCTTGATAAGTCTGCCTATAATAATACGCTTAATTTCAGTGTCATATGAAAAAAAATTTTTTTGCTTGATTAATATTAAACCTCTTTTTCTAGTAACAGTTTTTTTCATCAAATCATTAGTATATTGATTAACTAAATCATTTGTTGCGTTTATATTTCTTATAGATCTAAAAATTTGATCATGACTAATTCCATAGTTTTCAAGTTGTGAGGTTAAAGTTCTGATATTAGATCTTAGAAATTTTTTACTAATATTAGAGGGATCTTTTAAGTAATTATTAAATATTTTTTTTGCAATAAATTTGAGATCTTTTTTTTTTACCTCTAACAGTGGTCTTACTAATTTAACTTTTTTATTAGTCTTGTTTATCATTTGCATTGAGGAAAGTCCCTGCACTCCACTACCACGAGCTAATCGAATTAAAAATGTTTCAATTTGATCATTAAAATGATGTGCGGTCATTAAAATCTTTGCTTTTTTTTTAATACAAAAATTAAACAAATTTTTATATCGAATTTCACGGAAATTTTTCTGAAGATTACTTTTAAATTTTTTTTTATTTTTAATTATAATTAAATTCTCGTTAATTTTTGTCTTAATCATTTGCCTTACTTTTAAAGCTTCAGCTGCAGACTTTTTTCTATATCCGTGATCAATTAAAACATAAAAGTATTTATTTTTTCCATTGTATTGGTTGAATTTTGTTAAAGCAGATAAAGCTAAACTGTCTGCGCCACCTGACACTGCAACAACAATTGAATTTTTTTTTGAAAAAGAAATATTTTTTTTAAATACATTATATATATTTAATATTCTTGAATTTTCTTGAAATTTCTTTTTAAACTTTTTTACACTTGAATTTTTTTTGCTCATATTGAGCCTTTTGTATCACAGACTGCTTTGCATTTGGGTATTGTTTTTTTATTCCAGCAATCATTTTGCATCCTTGATCTTTCTCACCCAATTGAACCATGGTGATTCCGAGTTTTAGAAGATTATCCGGAGCTTTTTTACTTTTAGGATAGTTTTGATATCCATCTAAGTAAGCGGAAGCAGCATCAGAATAAAGCTGTCTTATTCTAAAGGTTTCACCATACCAATATTGAGCACTTCCAGCTAAGTCATGATCTTTATTTTTTTCAATGAATTCTTTTAAAGCAAATTCTGCAGTTTCATAGTCACCTATTTTCATAAAATTAATTGCAAAATCATATTGATCTTTGGGAGGTTTGTTAGGTAGCAAAGACTCTGATCTCTCTGCTTGTGATGTCACAACGGTACCTGCAGTCTCCACAGAGTTAACTTGTTGTTTTTCCGGTAAATCTTTTTTTTTTTGATATCCTGGTAAGGCACCAAAATCTTGTGGCTTAGAAGGGTTTGAGACTACAACTTGCTCTTTTGGTTTTTTGTCAACTGATTTTTTTTTTTTGGTTGTAGAATTTTGCAAAGAGTTTTCCTGCTCTAAATCAGATATTCTCATTTGAGTATCTGATTGAATTTTTGTGACACGCTTTGATAATTTATCCATTTTAAAATTTATTTCTTCAAATCTATTAGTTAACTCTCTAAATTGGTTTTCAATATCGTTAAGTTTTAATAAATGTTTGGCCATGATGTCTTCATTTATGTTTTGGTTTGAGCCACTTAAATTTACAGCATCAGAGCTTTTATAAACTGCCTTTTCTAGAGTTTTCAAATCTTTTGAAATAATATTTATTTGCTCAATTGCTGCTTGGATCCTCTCATCTGCATAAAGATTGAAGTGAACAAGGCTAAATAAAAAAATTAGTAAGTAGCTTACCTTTTTAATAATTCTGATTTTTGACCAAATCATTTATAATTATTATTTTTATAAAATGGCAAAAAAAAGACCCTTATACATTAAATATAAGGGTCTTTTTGTAAATTATAATATTAGTTAATTTTAACTGTAACTGATCTTCTATTTTGAGACCAAGCGAGAGGTGTTGACTCTGTGTTTACAGGTCTTTCCTTACCATAACTAATTACTGATATTCTTTTACCTGAAATACCATAAGTCATTAGGTAGTCCTTAGCAGCATTCGCTCTTCTCTCACCTAGGGCCAAGTTATATTCTCTTGTACCTCTTTCATCTGCATGACCTTCAATTGTTACACTCAAGTTTTTATTTTTTCTTAAAAAAGTAGCTTGCTTACGTAACGTTTCTCTTGATTTAGTTGTTAGAGAAGATTTGTTAGTAGCAAAAAACACTCTGTCCGGAACACCGCTGGCTAGAAATTCCACTGTCTCTTTTCCAGTATAAACATCACCGTCTAAACCGTCGGCTTTCTTCGCAGTTGAACAGGCATTTAATATTAATGTTGCAAGAGCAATTAATACTAAGTTCTTTAAATTCGTTTTAAAATTCATATTTTCCCCTAAGTTATTTTTTTCAATATTTCAAATTATATTAGATTATTCAAGCTTAAATTACATAAATAAAACCTCACTTTGAAAGCAATGAGGACCAAGATGGGTCTGAAGCGTCAGTTTCAGTCGAAACTTTTCTCTCATTATAACCAGTTATATCAATAGACCACAATTTAGCTGAAAACCCCTTTCCTTGAGGTCCAGATTTAGTCTCTCTATAAAACATCAGAACTCTTCCATTTGGAGACCATGATGGGGCTTCTTGATAAAAATTTTCAGTTAAAAGTCTCTCTCCAGAACCATCTGTTCTCATTACCCCTATATAAAATTTTCCTTTTCTCATTTTTGTAAAAGCAATGAGATCTCCTCTGGGCGACCATACTGGAGTACCATAAATACCATTTCCAAAAGTAATTCTTTTAATATTACTTCCATCACTTCTCATAACATAGATTTGCTGGAGACCACTTCGATCAGAGTTAAAAGAGATAAATTTACCATCAGGAGAAAATGAAGGAGAGGTATCTATTGCAGAGTTTTCTGTAATTCTCTCTACAACTCTTGTTTCTAAATCCATAGTATAAATGTCTGAATTTCCATCTTTGGCAAAGCTCATAATAATTTTTTTTCCATCAGGAGAAAATCGTGGTGCAAAAGTCATCCCTGGAAAATTTCCAACAACTTCTTGCGTTCCAGTTTCAATATCTAACAAATAAACCCGAGGTAAATTTCTGAAATAAGAGAGATAAGTAACCATTTGATTTGTTGGATTAAATCTTGGAGTCAATACCAATTCATTACCTAAAGTTAAGTATTTTGTGTTAGCACCATCTTGATCCATTATGGCTAATTTCTTTATTCTTTTATTCTTTGGGCCGGACTCTGCAACATAAATTATTCTAGTATCAAAATAACCTTGTTCTCCAGTTAACCTCTCATAAATTTTATCTGATATAATATGCGCTACTCTTCTCCAGTTTGATGGGGTTGTTGTAAAGGCTAAAGCGGTCATTTCCTTTGCTGCAGTTAAGTCCCAAAGTCTAAACTCTACTTTTAATTTATTATCTTTAACTAGTAATTTACCAGTAACTAGAGCTTGGGCTTTAATTAATCTCCAATCTTCAAATCTTGGTTTCAAATGTGCAATATCAGGTTTTTGAACGAAAGCATCTTTCTTTAAGGGATTGAATAAACCGGTTCCCTTGAAATTTTTTTCTATAATTTCTGAAATATTTATTCCAAAATCTTTAATGTTTAATCCGTCGACATTTTCTGATTTTAGATCTACATGGAGTGGTGAAATTGCAATTGGCAATGGATCTAGATTACCTCTTGTTATGTCAACTTCTATCAGAGCAAAAGCTGGTTTAGTTAGAAAAAATAATATTACAAAGAATAGAAAATTTTTTTTCATTTATCCTCGTAGCATTTCTGTTGGGTCAAAGTTAAGTTGCATTTCTTTCCATTTTTCATATCCTGTAGGGGGAACTTTTAGTGGTTGGCACAATCTTACTGCTCTTAATGCGCTCTCTGCAAGTATTTTATAAAATTTCTGCCCAGGCCGGTTCATTCTTTCGTGATCGAGAATTTCTGAATTAAGAATTGTTCCATCTTTTTTAAGTTTTAACTTTATTCTTACCAATAAATTATCATCATAAGGTAAACCAAGAGGAACACTCCAGCATCCAAATATTTGTGCTCTCAATGCGTCTTCTTCGGATAAAGTTAGACCAGTCGCAAAGGAATTTTTTACACTGCTTTGGGTAATTTTATTAAATGATTTTTCTTTAGCTGCCTCTTCCTCTTTTGCTTTATCAATTAACGCAGCAATTTGATTTGTATCGACGATTTCTTTTTTTTCAAATTCTGATGATTGCCTAATCTGGGGTTCTATTTCTTCTGGATTTTGTTTTTTTTTAACTAAATCTCTTTCAATTTTTTTTTCATCTGGTAAGGGAATTCGATCAGGTTTTTCTTTGGCTTTTGCTGCTGGAGGCGCTTGCTCTGATACCACTCGTTCCTCTTTTTTTTTTGTTTCCTCAATAATTTTTCTTACTTTAGGAGCATAAGGTATGTTAGTTTTATCGGATATTTGAATTAACTCAACTGACACTATTGGAGGCAAATCTATTGGTTCTCTAAGCATAAAAGGGAGACTCAAGACAGTTAGTAATATCATGACTGAGTGAAATACTATTGAATAAAATACACTTTTTATCATTGTTCATTTAATTTTTGTAAGGTTCGGAAATTAAAGCAACTTTTGAAAATCCTGCACCCGATAAAGTACCCATTACTTCTAAAACTCTCCCATAATTTATAGTTTTATCACCTCTTACATATATTCTTGTATCAGTTCTATTCTTAGCAATAGCTAAAAGTTTTGGTATTAATTTTTGAAAAGTAACTTTATGTTCTTGTATATAGAGTTCACCTTTTGAGTTGATTGAAATTGTTAATGGTTCTTGATCATCAGGCAGCGAGTCAGCGGCAGACTCGGGGAGATCAACTTGGACTCCAACAGTTAAAAGTGGAGCTGTAACCATGAAAATTATAAGTAATACAAGCATTACATCTACAAACGGAGTAACATTAATTTCACTCATAGGGGTATTTTTTGAACGATTTATTTTAAAAGCCATTATATAATTGATAAAAATCTTTTAGAAAAATTTTCAATTTTTGAGAAGTATCTTCGTGAGTCACTATTAAATTTATTGTATGCAACAACTGCAGGAATTGCTGCAAGTAATCCTAAAGCAGTTGCAAATAATGCCTCTGCTATACCCGGTGCTACGATTGCTAAACTGGTGTTTCTTGAAATTGCGATTGATTGAAAGGAATTCATTATTCCCCAAACAGTTCCGAACAACCCTATAAAAGGAGCAGTCGATCCTACTGTTGCTAGAAAAGTAAAATTTTTCTCAATATTCTTTATTTCATTATCAGTTGCTATTTCTAAAATTCTTTCAACTCTTGCAAGTTGAACTGCAGAGGATTGTCTTTTTGTTTTAATAAGTTCTGCCATCGCTATCTTAAAAATATTAGTGGCTGGGTCTTTTGTATTCGAGGGAAGATTGTTGTTAAAACTTTCAGCAGATTTTGCTTTCCAAAATCTTTTTTCAAAATCTTCTGTTGAAGCGTTTATTCTTTTAAAAAGTTTATATTTATCGAAAATTAGAGCCCAAGAAAAAATTGAGGCAGCGATTAATAAAATTATTACTGATTTTACAACAAAATCAGCACGCAAAAAAAGTTGCCATAATGAAAAATCTGAATTTCCACCTAATCCGACAACTTGTGATGCAATTTCTTGTTCCATAAACATTCATTACTTTCAGAATGTGTCATGAATTTGGCGCAAATATCAAAATTCAATGTAATATAATAAAATTCATTGTTATTTCGATATATTAGTTTCAAAAAAATATCTTGCTATTAAAATTGCATCAGCTTTGTTTACATCTTTCTTTCTTGATAGCTCATTAGATAAGGAGGGATACATTTCGATTGCCTTTGTTCTGCTAGAGTCTTTCTGAGAGTTTATTAGATCAAAATGTTTTTTCCATCTAGACGGACGTACAAAAAAAATAGGCAATCCTAATGACGCACAAATACCTTTAATTGCACCAAATGTCTGGCCAAAATTAAACATGCTAGTAACACCTTGTCCTGGCATTGCATTTACTTGTTCAACAACTACGGATGTTTCCTCATTCTCAACCAAATTGTCCCTTAATAGTTTTACTAAATGTGCGCTATTTAATTGTTTTTTATTTTTTTTTCCTTCGGTCATCACCGGGATTTCAAAAACTACTTTAATCTTATTGTTATTGAATACTGCGATTGCTCCATTTAAACCTGGGTCTATACCAAATATTATCATATTTTAAGCTTCATCTAAGTTTACATTAGTATAAATGTTTTGAACATCTTCAAGTTCATCAAGTTTTCCTAATAAATCAATAAAATCCTTAACCTTTTCTATGTCTAAATTAATTCGATTAAAAGGTCTCCACTCCAATCCAGAGTACATAATTTTCCCAATCTTTTTTTCAATATCAACTTTAATTTTATAAAAATTTTCTTTTTCTGTAATAATTTCATAGAAATCATCGTTTATTGAGAAATCTTTGGCGCCTAGACTTGTTGTTAATTCTAAAATTTTATTATCGTCAATATCAATTTTTTTTAGTCTAATAATCCCGCATGAAAAAAAAAGGTGCTTGGCTGATCCAGACTCACCTAGCCTTCCTCCCTTTTTTTGTAAAACAGTTCTGATACTAGAAGCCGATCTATTTTTGTTATCTGTCAAGCTTTCAATTATAATAGCCGTGTTGTTGGGACCAAAGGCCTCATATTTTAATTGATCATAATTTTTTCCCTCGCTCAGTTCTGACTTACTAATAGCTCTTGAAATATTTTCCTTAGGCATATTAGATTGCTTAGCTGCCTGTATGGCTGATCTCAATCTAGGATTCATCTCCGGGTTTTTATCTCCAAGTTTTGCAGCTACTGTTATTTCTCTTGATAGCTTTGAAAAAAGTTTAGATCTTTCTTTGTCTGCTCTACCTTTTTTATGTTTAATTCCTGCCCAATGAGAATGCCCAGCCATAAAACTATACTAAACTTCCGCCTTTTATAATTCTTCTCACTTTTTGAGCTAAGCCATTATCTAAATTTGCTTCAATCAAAATACCTGATAAAGACGCTTCACCGTTAGCTGGAAAGTTATTAATTGCGCTCTTGTCCTTTAAAAATTTTTTAATTGAATTTTCCTTATTCATTCCAATTACAGAGTCGTAATCTCCACACATACCAATGTCAGTTTGGTAAGCAGTTCCATTTTTTAAAATCCTAGTATCGGCTGTAGGTATATGTGTATGAGTTCCAACCACAGCAGTTGATACTCCATCAAAAAAATGACCTATTGCCATTTTTTCACTCGTTATTTCTCCATGAAAATCAATAATTAAAAAATCTACATCTTTTTTTAATTTTATTTTTTTTTTTAATTCACTTGCTACTTTAAAAACATCATCAGATTTTCTCATGAAAACATTTCCAATTAAATTTATAACTCCAATTTTATATTTATGATTTTTTGTAAAATATACTCCAAAACCCTTACCTGGTGAACCCTCAACGAAATTTGCTGGTCTTAAAATTTTATTATTTTTTTCTATTAATTCAATTATTTCTTTTTTATCCCAGACATGATTTCCTGAGGTAATAACATCTATTCCTGTCGATAATAGTTCGTTTGCAATTTCTTGTGTAATTCCTTTTCCATCATCAGCTGCGTTTTCTCCATTAGCAATAACGAAATCTACCTGATTTTCTTCAACTAAATTATTAAGATTTTTTTTCAGAACTTCTCTTCCAGATTTTCCCATGATATCGCCCAATATTAAAATGTTCATTTAAAATATACCTTTCTCAGTAATAATATTATCAAGTTTAATATCATGCTTAGAAGTAGGAATTTTTTTATATTTTTGAAATGAAAAAGCAATACCTAAGGTAAGAATATCTTTATTTTTTTTTAAAAAATTATTTAAAAATTTATCATAATACCCTTTTCCATACCCCAATCTATTTTTTTTATCATCATACGATAGCAATGGTATTAGGATAACATCTGGATTGACTTTATTGCTCGTTAATATGGGCTCCAAGATACCATATTTATTAACTTCCATTACATTAGTTTTGTTCCATTCATAAAATTTTATTTGGTCTTTTTTTATTTTAGGTAGTGATATTGTATATTTATTGAAAATTTTGAATTCTAAAATTTTTAAAACATTTACCTCAGATAAAATTGGATAATATATACCTACTACTAAATTATTTTTTTTAATTTTTTTTTTTAATAGTCTTACTAATGGTTGGAAGAAGCTTTTTTTTATTGAATAATATTTTTGCTTTCTTAATTTTGAGTATTTTTTTCTAAGCAGTTCTTTTGATAACATTACTGAATTTTTGATATTGATTCAGTATTTGAAATTATCTTTTCGAGAGACTGGGTTGTTTTATCTAACAAAGATTCGTATAAATCATTACTGTCTTTAATAATGTTTTTAAACTTTTCAACCTCATTGTTTAAATTATTTATTTCATTATCTTTGTTATCTTTATATTTTATCGCTAGTGACTTAATTTCATGAAACTTTTTAGCTAGTTCATCGATTTTAGCTTTTTGTTTTGTAACTCTTTGTTTGAGATCAAAATATTCATCTATCAGCTGTATAGTTGTGATTAGAAGTAGCTTATTTTCACCAATATTTCCGAGCTTATCTTTGACCTCGCTATATTTTTTATCTAAGTACTTTGTTAAACTTTTTAAAGACTCCTCCTGTCCATCATCGCAAGATAGAAGGTAATCTTTGTTATTAAACTTAATATTTATGTTCGCCATTTATCTAATTCCTCATATAAATTTTGCGTTTCCTGACTAATTTCCTCTATTTCTTGATTGAATTCATTTTCTAAGTTTGTTTTTTTTTTTAAATCTCTTCTCAAGTTTTCAATTTTATTTTTTAAATATTTATGTTCTCTGATAAGTTCTTGGTTTTTTTTTTCAATTTCCCGCTTTTGCTTCAAAATTTCATTTTTTTCTCTTAAAATATTATCTGTTTGATATGTAGACTGTGAATAAGTTGATGTTAATAAATTTAATTTATCAATTAGCTTATATAAATTTTTTTCTTTTTCTTCTAAAATATTCATAAACATTTATATCATAATATTGATATACTTAGTTTAAGTATATATAGGTAATTTTGTAGTGACAGTAAAATTTAATCAATTATCAAACGCAATTAGATTTTTATCAATTGACGCTGTGCAAAAAGCTAATTCTGGTCATCCAGGTATGCCGATGGGTATGGCAGATGTCGCCACTGTATTATTTAAATACCACCTCAGGTTTAATCCAAAAAATCCTGAATGGATTAACAGAGATAGGTTTATATTATCGGCAGGACATGGATCGATGCTGTTATACTCTCTTTTGTATCTGACTGGTTATAAAAGTATATCTATAGAAGATATTAAAAATTTCAGACAACTTAATTCTATTTGCGCTGGCCATCCTGAGTATAAAAAAGGGTCAGGTATCGAGACTACTACCGGCCCCCTAGGTCAAGGTTTGGGTAATGCAGTTGGTATGGCGATAGCAGAGGAAATTCTAAGAAAAAGACTTGGGAAAAGTATTTTAAATAATAGAACTTTTGTTATCGCAAGTGATGGTGACTTAATGGAAGGGATCAGTCACGAGGCAATGAGTTTGGCTGGTCATTTAAAACTTAAAAACTTAATTGTGCTTTTTGATAACAATAAAATATCAATTGATGGTTCAACATCATTAAGTGTTTCTGACAATTTCAAAAAAAGATTTGAAAGTTACGGGTGGGATTTTCAAGAAATTAATGGCCATAATGAAAAGCAAATTTCTAAAGCAATTTTAAAAGCTTCAAAATCAAATAAACCTTCTCTGATATCATGTAAAACTGTAATTGGATTTGGGTCTCCAAATAAATCAGGTAAGTCTTCATCTCACGGTTCTCCGCTTGGAGATGATGAAATTAAATTAGTTAGAAAAAAATTAAAATGGTCTTATGAGCCATTTTATATTCCTGAGACCATTTTATCTGCCTGGAGAGAAATAGGTAAAAGAGGCGCAGAGCAAGAGAGAGAATGGTTAAAAGTTTTAGAAAAAAAGGATGATAAGACTAAGACTCAGCTTAAAGACATATACTTAAAGTCTAATTTAGCGAATTTAGATGAAATAATTTTAAAAATGAAAAAGGAATTTTCAAACACAAAACCTAGTATGGCAACTAGGCAATGTTCTTCGTCTACTATAGAAAGTATATCAAAATTCTTACCTCAATTAATAGGTGGTTCAGCGGACCTAAGTGGATCAAATAATACTAAAACCAGTAACTCAATTGTAATTAATGCTAAAAATTTTGAGGGTAACTATATTCATTATGGAGTAAGGGAACATGGGATGTCAGCCATAATGAATGGATTAGCTTTATATAGTGGGCTTATACCTTTCGGTGGGACATTTTTAATTTTTTCTGATTATTGCAAGCCATCGATTCGATTATCTGCATTGATGAAATTAAGAGTAATTTATATTTTTTCACACGACTCAATAGGTCTTGGTGAAGATGGACCTACTCATCAACCGATAGAACAGCTTGCAGGATTGCGTGCAATTCCAAATCTTAATGTTTTTAGGCCAGCTGATATTAATGAAACCTTAGAATGTTGGCAAATAGCGTTGAAGACTTTAGATGGACCAAGTGCCATCGCGTTGTCTAGACAAAAATTACCATACATAAGCAAAAACTTTTCTGAGGTCAATATGTGTGAAAAAGGGGCATATATTGTAAATATCACCTCTCATGATTACAAAACAATTTTAATTGCCTCAGGGTCAGAGGTTGAATTAGCTCTAAGAGTTCAAGAGTCTTTGCTTAAAAGTAATATTAATTCAAAAGTAGTTTCTATGCCTTGTCAGGAGCTTTTTGAAATTCAAAGCGATGAATATAAAAAAAAAGTTTTAGATGATGATGCTTTAATTGTCACAATAGAAGCAGGGGAAACCTCTAATTGGAAAAAATATCTCAGGGGTAATGGTATTTCCTTTGGTATCGACAGATTTGGGGAAAGCGCCCCTTTCAAAGAGATTTATAATAGTTTAAATTTATCTGAGGATAAAATTGTTTCAGAGATACAAAATGAATTAAGAAGACAATAGAGACTTGATGAAAAGTATTAAATATTTTGATGATCAAGTTGAAGTTAGCAACAAACTTGTCGTTTTAAGATTAGATTTAAATGTTCCCATAAAAGATAAAAAAATTCAGGATTTTACTCGCATTGATTTATGTTTGCCGCTAATTAAAAATTTATCTAAAAAAAAAGCTAAAACTATTATAATAAGTCACCTTGGTCGCCCTCAAGGAAAGAAAGACTTAAAATTCTCACTTAAACCAGTTTTTGATTATCTAAAAAAAAAACTAGTTTCTAATATATTTTTTTACACAGACGAAATAAGTGGTAGTACAAAAAATAAGCTTGCATTTTTGAAAGAGGGTGAAGTTGTCCTCATTGAAAATATAAGGTTTTATCCAAATGAATTAAAAGATGATGTTAGTTTTGCCAAAAATCTTGCAACTCTTGGAGAAATTTTTATTAACGATGCCTTCGCCTGCGCTCATAGGAAGCAAGCCTCTATACATAATATAGCAAATCATATGGATAAAAAATTTGGTGGACCATTATTATACAAAGAGGTTGGCTCTATTAGTAAAGTTTTAAACAATAGTAAGAATCCGGTCACTTGTATAATTGGAGGCTCTAAAATTTCGACTAAGATTAATGTTTTAATTAACCTTATTAAAAAAGTTGATTACATAATTATTGTTGGAGCGATGGCCAATAATTTTATCAAATATAAAGGAATAAATATTGGAAAATCTTTAGTTGAGAACAATTCAATTAAAATGATTAAAAAAATTTACTCAATTTCTAAGAATAGTAATTGTAAGATTTTTATCCCAGAAGATTGTGTTATTTCAAACGATTTTTATGGTTCGGGAACTAATAAAGATCTGAATTCAATTAAAGATGAAGAAATGATATTAGATATAGGATCAAAGACAGTAAAAAAAATTTATGAAATAATAGACAAATCTAATACAATTTTGTGGAATGGTCCGGCTGGTTATTTTGAAAATAGAAGATTTTTGAATGGAACATTGTCTATTGCTGAAAAAATTTCTGAGAATACAAAAAAAAAATCGTTAATTTCAATAGTGGGAGGTGGAGACACAATATCTGCTATTAATAAAAGTAAAAAGAAATATAATTTTACTCACTTATCAACAGCGGGTGGAGCTTTTTTAGAATTTTTAGAGGGAAAAGACTTGCCTGGCCTCAATGTTTTAAAATAAATAATAAATATGAACATTGAAGATATTGCAAAAAAAATGTGCCAAAAAGGCAAAGGTATTCTGGCTGCAGATGAAAGCACAGGTACAATTGCAAAAAGATTTAAAACTATCAATGTAGAAAATACCGAAGTTAATAGAGTTTCTTTCAGAGAAACTCTTTTTAGCTCACAAGGGATGAAAGATTATATAGGTGGAGTAATTTTATTTGATGAAACTATCAGACAAAAAAGTTCAGACGGAATTCCAATTCCAAAACTAATAAAAAAGAACGGTGCAATACCTGGAATAAAAGTTGATAAAGGAGCAAAAAAATTAGCAGGTTCTTCTGAAGAAACTATTACAGAAGGATTGGATGGGCTTAGAGAAAGACTTAAAGAATATTATGATTTAGGGGCAAGGTTTACAAAATGGAGAGCAGTTTATAAAATAACCTCAAACCTTCCATCTCTACAATGTATTAAGTCTAATGCACATGCGCTTGCCCGCTATGCATCGCTTGTTCAAGAAGCAAATATGGTTCCAATAGTAGAGCCTGAAGTTTTAATGGATGGTGATCATGATATAGATAAGTGTTTCAAGGTTACTTCTAATGTTCTAAATGAATGTTACAATGAACTAGAGTTGCATAAAGTAAATTTAAAAGGCACAGTATTAAAGCCAAATATGATACTTCCAGGTATTAACTGCGGAAAAAAAGTTAGTTCAATTGAAATTGCAAAAAAAACCCTTGAGTGTTTAAAGAAAAATGTACCTGAAACTGTTCCTGGAATTGCCTTTTTATCAGGTGGGCAATCTGAAATTGAGTCAAGTAGAAACTTGAATGAAATCAACAAAATTAACGATACAAATTTTATCTTTACATTTTCATATGGAAGGGGGCTTCAGGCAAGTGCATTAAAAGCATTCGGTCAAAATAAAAAAGATATTAAAAATATTCAAAATAAGTTTAATCATAGGGCAAAAATGAATGGCCTGTCTTCAAGTGGCAAATGGTCTGAAGATCAAGAGACAAAATCGGTAGCTTAAACATTTGAATAAATTTATATATCTCATTTCACCAAACAAAATTGATAAAAATTTTTATATCTCTTTAAAAAAAGTTTTAAACTCTAATAAAGTCAAATATTTCCAATTAAGATTAAAAAATCAAAAAGAGAAAAAGATTATTCAAATTTCAAAAAAGATTATTAAAATAACAAGATTTTATAATGTAAAATTTATTATTAATGATAGACACAATTTAGTAAAAAGAATTGATGCAGATGGATGTCATTTAGGACAATCTGATGGAAATATTTTGAATATTAAAAAAAGCCTGAAAAAAAAAGTTATAGGTGTTACTTGTCATAATTCCAAAAAGCTTGCAAATAAAGCAATGGCGAATGGTGCATCTTATGTTGCGTTTGGGTCTTTTCATAGATCTCAACTGAAACCGAATGCAAAAAAAGCTAATGTTAAAATTTTATCATGGGCCAAAAAAAAACTTGGGCTGCCCATCGTTGCTATTGGCGGAATAAATAGTAAAAATTATAAGAAGTTAATTAAACAGGGTGCAAATTATATTGCATTATCTTCTTTTATTTGGGATAACCCAAAATTAAAACCAGATAAAGCTATAAGAGTGTTTGTATGAAAATCACAGCAAATGAGTTAAAGCCAGGAATGATAATTGAACATAAAAATGACTACTGGAATGTTTTAAAAACACAACATGTAAAGCCTGGAAAAGGAGGTGCCTTTAATCAAGTTGAGCTTAAAAGCGTAATAAAAGGCACGAAACTTAACGAAAGATTTAGGTCAAATGAAACCATTGAAAAAGCAGAGGTAGATGAAAAAAAATTCAATTTTCTTTATTTGGACGATAACAATTGTCATTTTATGGATAAAACAACTTTTGAACAGATCGAAATATCAAAATCAATTGTAGGTGAGAGACATAAGTTATTAATTGAAAATCTTGAGGTCTCAATAATGTTTATGGATGAAAAGCCAATTTCAGTCGAACTACCAATTAACATAGAGTGTAAAATTGAGACAACAGATGCTGCTATAAAAAACCAAACTGCGTCTTCATCTTATAAACCTGCAATTTTAGACTGTGGAATAAAAATAAATGTTCCTCCGTTCGTCGAGAGTGGCGAAAAAGTTTTAATTGATAGCAGGAGTTTAGAATATATCAAAAGAGTCAATGAATGAAACTAGACTCTCCTATTATCAATGTTTTAATAAAAACATGTCTTAAAGCTTGTAAACCTCTTATTAGAGATTTTGGGGAAATTGAAAATCTACAAGTTTCATCTAAAGGTCCAGGGGATTTTGTATCTTCATCTGATAAGAAAACAGAGAAAATTATTATAAATGAATTACAAAAAGCGAGACCGGACTTTGAAATAATATCAGAGGAGTCTGGGTTAATAAAAAATTCTAATTCAGAAAAAAAATGGATAATTGATCCAATAGACGGAACTGCCAATTTTTTAAATGGAATTCCTCATTTTGCTATTTCAATTGGGTATGAAGAATTGAGTGAAATTAAATGTGGTGTAATTTTTGATCCGATAAAAAATGAAATGTTTGTAGCTGAGAAGGGTAATGGGGCATATCTAAACAATAAAAGAATACGAGTATCTAAGAAGAAAAAATTTGACGAAACTCTAATAGTTACAGGAGGGCCTAAATATTACAGTAAAATGAAAGAACAAATATTTAAAGAATATATTTCACTGTCTAAAAAACTTCACATGCCTCTAAGAAAATCTGGTAGTGCGGCTTTAGACATTGCGTATGTGTCATGTGGAAGATTTGATGGATATTGGCAAAGGGAATTAAATTTTTGGGATATTGCTGCTGGAGTAATTATTTTAAAAGAAGCTGGAGGATTTGTTAAAGTTTTTGATAATAAAAAAAATGATAAGAAAAAAGATATATTTGCTTCAAATTCTCTTATTCATGAGGAATTAATTGATTTTTTTGAAAAAAAAAATATTGAGTAAGTTGCTTTTATAATATAAATATCCTCGTATGAAAAAAAGTATACATCCAAATTATCATAAGATAAAAGTTGTTATGACAGATGGATCTGAGTTTGAGACTAGATCTACTTGGGGAAAAGAAAATGATACTTTGAAGCTTGATATAGATCCAAAATCTCATTTTGCTTGGACCGGGGGTTCACAAAAAATTTTAGATAAAGGAAGAGTAAGTAAGTATAATAAAAAGTTTAGTAATCTTAGAAAAAAATAAAATATATTATGTCAGACTCACCATTTATGCCTAAGGCTACAGCGGTTTGGTTGGTAGAAAATACTACACTTACATTTAAACAAATAGCAAAATTTTGCAACCTTCATGAGCTCGAAGTAAAAGGTATTGCTGATGGTGATGTTGCTAAAGGGATTAAAGCTTATAATCCAATTTTAGCTGGTCAACTTTCTAGAAATGAAATTGATGAGTGCTCAAAAAATCCCGACCGAAGTTTGAAGTTAACAAAAAAAAATGAGGAAATTCAGATTAGAGAGAGGAAGAAACCAAAATATACTCCTTTATCAAAAAGGCAAGATCGACCAGATGCAATTTTGTGGCTTTGCAAAAATGCTTCTGAATTAACTGATGGACAAATTTCTAAGCTTGTAGGAAGCACTAAGGGAACAGTATCTCTTATTAGAAAAAGAAGTTATTGGAACTTTTCAAATTTAAAACCAAGAGATCCAGTGATACTGTCTTTATGCACTCAAGAGAGTTTTCAAAAAGCCATCGAAAAAGCTAATAGAAGAGTAGAAAGAGAAAAAAAGGCTAAATTAAGAGAAGAAAAAAAACTTCTAAAAGAAAAAGAAAATTTAACCGCTTAATTTAATATTAATTAGGCACACCTATCTGGACAATCTTCCCTTTAAATGGTAATTACGCTAAAATTAACAGGAGGTTTTTATTAAAATAGAGGTAAAAGATAACAATGTTGAACAAGCTATAAGAGTTCTTAAAAGGAAATTACAGAGAGAAGGTTTTTATAAAACTATAAAGATAAAAAGTGTTTACGAAAAACCGTCTGAAAAAAAGAAAAGAATAAAGTTAGAAAACTTTAAAAGAATCAAAAAATTACAGAAACTAAAAAATAGATATTAATGTATTTTGAAATTGGAGGAAAAATGCCTTTAGGCAAAATAAAATGGTTTGACTCAAAGAAGGGTTATGGTTTTATTAAAGAGGATAAAACTGATAGAGATATTTTTTTACATGTGTCTGAGCTTGAAAATTCTAGACTGAAAGTATTAAAAGAGGAACAAAAACTAAAATTTGATATAAAAGAAGAAAAAAATAAACTTCAGGCTATTAATTTAAAAAAAGCAAAATAACGCGGGGTGGAGCAGTCTGGTAGCTCGTCAGGCTCATAACCTGAAGGTCGTAGGTTCAAATCCTACCCCCGCAACCAATTAGTATTTTAATATAATAATACTGAGAGGAATATAAAATAATAAACTTACAAAAAAAAAATTCCATTCAATAATATTTTTAAGATTAGACGGATAATCAAATAGTGGGTTTACCCAAGGTAGTCCTGCAATAATAAGTACAAACATAATAATTAATATTAATAAGCATAAATTAAAACTAATATTAATCACTAAAGATTTTTGAAATTTATTTAAATTTCTTTTTAAAAATAGAAAAGTTAAAAAATGAGCTATTAATACTGAAAGTAGATATAATATTATAGATAATCTTCTTATAAGATCACTATAATAAAAATCATTATTTCCTAAAAAATAAAGGTAACAAATTAAAGCAATATTCATTAATATTCCAACCAAAGTGAAACTATTTTGATATTTTTTTCGTTTCAGAAAATTTGAAAAATTATAATAAAAAAACAGGGACAAAAATGAATATATCAGAAATGATATTTTAAAAAAAACAATGTTATAATCTTGTCTACCGATTAGACTAACAGAGACTTTACCATCGAAAAAAGGAAAGAAATTTTCACTCTTGAATTCGGAATGATTATTTAGACAAATAAATAGAACAATACAAGGTAGTAAAAATAGAACAACTGAGTTTAGAGAAATAAATTTATTCAACTATATTTTATATCCTGACTTTTTGCTATCTTTGAGAAAATTTTTAACAGTGACTAAAGTAAGTTTTTTACTACTAGACCCGAATTTTTCAATTTTTTCAATTATTTTTGGAGGCATTGTAATTATATCACAACCCAGCTGTTTTGCTTGGGTATAATTGTAAGCCTCTCTAGTACTTGCCCAAAGAATTTGAATATTATTATATTTTTTTGTAAGTGAAATACTTTTTTTAAAAATTGGAACTGGGTCTTTTCCTTTATCAGCCATTCTGCCAGCAAAAATTGAAATAATTGATTTTGATTTTTTATTCAAACATTTAAAAATTTTTTTTGTTTGTTCATAAGTGTAAACAGCGGTTATATTCAAATTTATACCCTCATTACTTAATTTATTGATAACCGAGCCCATAAAAGCACCTTTTGAATTTACTACTGGTATTTTAACATAAATATTTTTTCCCCATGAATTAATCTTATGTGCTTGATTTAACATGTTGAGTGTATCATCAGCAAATACTTCAAATGATATTGGTTTCTTTTTACAAATTTTTAAGATCTTATTACAATAAGCTTTATAGTTTTTTGCTCCAGCCAATCTCATTAGGCTAGGATTTGTCGTGAAGCCATTCACAATATTTCTCTTATTATAAAATTTTATAATCTTATAGTCTGCGATGTCACAAAATATTTTTATTTTCACTATTCTAAATTTTTTACAATATCCTCTGTCATTTTTTTTGCATCTGCAAATAACATTAGAGTATTGTCTTTATAAAATAATTCATTATCTATTCCGGCATATCCGGGAGATAAACTTCGTTTTACGAACAAAACTGATTTGCATTTTTCAACATCAAGAACTGGCATTCCAAAAATAGGACTTTTAGGGTCAGTCTTAGCGACTGGATTTGTCACATCATTAGCTCCAATTACAAAAGCTACATCGGCATTTGCAAAATCGTTATTTATATCTTCCAGTTCAAAAACTTCGTCGTATGGCACATTTGCTTCAGCTAATAAAACATTCATATGGCCTGGCATTCTTCCTGCAACAGGATGTATTGCATAGCTAACTTTAATATCAATTTTTTTGAGTTTATCGACCATTTCCCGAAGTGCATGCTGAGCTTGCGCAACTGCCATACCATAACCAGGAACAATAATAACTGAAGATGCGTTTTTCATTAAAAAAGCTGCGTCCTCGGCATTTCCATTTTTAACTGGTTTACGATCTTTTTTATCATCTGATTTAGTTGAAGTACTATCCGCTCCAAATCCCCCCAAAATAACACTAAAGAATGATCTGTTCATAGCTTTGCACATTATGTATGAAAGAATGGCACCTGAAGACCCGACTAATGCACCTGTAATTATTAATGCCGTATTTTCTAATGTAAAACCTATTCCAGCCGCAGCCCATCCTGAATATGAATTGAGCATTGAAATTACAACTGGCATGTCTGCTCCTCCAATGGGTATAATTAATAAAACACCTACTAAAAATGAAATTAATATAACGGTCCAAAAAATGTTGCTAGATTGAGTTTTACAAAGATAGAAGACAAGGATAAAAACTGACAAACCTAAAAATAAATTTAAGAGATGTTGTCCGGAGAATATGATTGGTGATCCAGACATAATACCCCTTAGTTTTAAAAAAGCTATTATCGATCCTGAAAATGTTATAGCCCCAACTGAAGCCCCAATTGACATTTCTATTAAACTGGCCAACTTTATATTTCCAACAACACCTAAATTAAAAGAGCTTGGGTTTAAAAATGCAGCTATTGCAACAAAAACTGCAGCTAGACCTACCAAACTATGAAAGCCTGCCACTAATTCTGGCATGGCTGTCATAGGTATTCTGAAAGCTATGAAGGCTCCTATCCCACCACCTATTAAAAGAAAAATTAAAACATAAATTAATGCTGTAGAGAAGTTACCAATAGATAAAAATGTTATTATGATTGCTATAGTCATACCTATCATACCTAGAAGATTGCCCTGTCTTGATGTGTCTGGTGATGAAAGGCCTCTTAATGCTAGGATGAATAACATTCCTGAGATCAAATAGAAAAAAGCTGATACATTAGCCGAAATCATTATTTTTTATCTTTCTTTTTTTTTTTATACATTTGAAGCATTCTATGAGTTACAAGAAAACCTCCAAAAATATTAACTGCAGCAAGAGTAATTGCTAAAAAACCGAAGAGACTAGAAGAATTAAATATTGTTTGAGATGTGTCAGCGAGTGCTGCTATTATTGCCCCAACAATTATAACAGATGAAATTGCATTGGTTACAGACATAAGAGGAGTATGAAGAGATGGCGTTACGCTCCAAACTACATAATAGCCAACAAAAATAGACAGAATAAAAATACTTAGTCTAAAAATAAAAGGATCTATTTCCATTAGTTTTTCTCTTTTAACATTGATTTGTTGATTATCTCATCATCCATATTTATATTAAAATCTTTTTTTTCCCTACTATAAAGGTTTCTTATAAAGCTAAATAGGTTCTTTGCATACAAATTTGAGGCAGTAAGAGGAAGTCTATTCATTAAATTTTTCACCCCAATAATTTTTATACCATTAACAATGTTAATTTTGCCTGGTTCAGAAAAGGCTGAATTCCCACCTTGCTCCGCTGCTAAATCATAAATAATTGATCCTGGTTTCATCATCTTAACTAATTCTTCTGACAAAATTTTTGGTGCAGGTTTGCCCGGAATTAAAGCCGTACAAATTACTATATCATTTTTTTTTAGAGCGCTCTCCATCATTTCAGATTGTTTTTTTTTGTAATCATCACTTGTTTCTTTTGCGTAACCACCTGAAGTTTCCATATCTTTTGATCCATCCACCTCGAGAAACTTGCCTCCTAGGCTTTCAACTTGTTCTTTTGATGCAGCCCTAACATCTGTAGCGGACACAATTGCGCCTAATCTTTTTGCAGTTGCTATAGCTTGAAGACCAGCTACACCTGCTCCAATTACCAAAATTTTTGCAGCCGGTACTGTTCCAGCGGCTGTCATCATCATAGGAACTGCTTTTTCAAATTCAAAAATGGAGTCAATAACAGATCTGTAGCCTGCTAAGTTAGATTGTGAGGACAAAACATCCATTGACTGTGCTCTTGTGATACGAGGAAGAAGCTCTAAAGAAAATATTTTAATTTTTTTTTTTAAAATTTTAGTGATTAGATTTTGGTTTTTTGATGGACTCATCATGCCGATTAAAATAGAATTTTCTTTAATTTTCTCTATTTCACTGTCTGTTGGGCAATTAACCTTAGTTAATAGATTACATGATTGTAAAACATCAATTTGAGAATTTTTTATGATAACACCAACATCAATATAATCTTTATCGTTTATACCAAGATGGAGAGCATAATCTTTCTCAATACATACAGTCAAACCAAGAGATATAATATTCTTAGCAGACTCGGGGGTAAGAGAAACTCTTTTTTCTAAAGATAAATCCTCTTTTATAGAACCAATTATCATTGAAGATTTTATAGTAAAGTCAAAGCTAGGATTGCTAAAATTGCGACTACGGCAAATGTGCCCCAGAAAACTAATTTAGTAAAACCTTTCCAAGTATTTTTATGATCTGGATTTTCCATGATTAACCTTGGCGAGCTTTGAATCTCGGATTTTTCTTGTTTATTACATAAAGCTTTCCTCTCCGCTTTACTAATTTAGAGTTGAGATCTCTTTTTTTTAATGACTTTAATGAACTAGCTATTTTCATAATTTTTGAATAGCCTGGCAAAGTCCTACTCTTCCATGTCTTAAGACAAAGTACCATCGGCGCTGAAGGACTTGACTTCCGAGTTCGGAATGGGATCGGGTATAACCCCTTCGCTATAATTACCAGGCGAAGTGTTTATATTATCAATACTCTATAATGTAAATAGTGAAAACTGTCGTTTTTTAGAGAAAATCTCATTATTTGGTGGGCGTGATAAGAATTGAACTTATGACCTCTACGATGTCAACGTAGCGTTCTACCACTGAACTACACGCCCTAAGGAAACTTTTTTAAGAAAAAGCTTAACTTTAGATTTAATAATTTCTTTTTTAACATGTGTCATTCTAAAATCTTTTTTTTTGTATTTTCTTTTAAATTTATTGTACCAAAAATTTAACTCCTGATTATATTTATCTAATCTTAATTTTGAATAATTGTCATTATGATGCCTATAAAAAGCAAGTGGTTTTTGAATAGACTCAAAATAAAATTTTTCACTACTTCGTACAAAAAAATCAAAGTCACCTATGATATCATATCTTTTACTAAATCCAGATTCTATAAACAATTTTTTTTTTGCCAAGACTGTTAAAATAAATATTCTATAATCCTCTAACAAATATTTTGTAATAAAACCTGATCTTAATTTTTTTTTGGAAAATAAGTACTTATTTTTTTTCTTTTCATCATAAATAAAAAAGTTGCTATAGATTAAATCAATTTTAGGGTTTTTTTTAAAATACTTTAATTGAATATCAAGTTTTGTTTTTTTCCACCAATCATCTGTATCTAAAAAACTTACATATTTTCCTTTTGCCTTCTTTATTGCATAATTTCTCGAACGGTACAAATTTGTAAATTTTTTATTTTCAAAATACCTAAATCTTTTATCTTTAAATCTTTTAAAAATTTTTTTGCTTCCGTCTGTTGATTTATTATTCCAAAATATTAATTCCCAATTCTTAAATTTTTGATTAATCAAACTTTTGAGACTTTTGTTAAGATATTTTTCTCCATTATAACAATTCATTATAACAGTCACTAATGGTGTTTTTTTTTTAACTTTTTTCATTGTGATTGTATTCTGGAAAAAATAAATTTATTTTTGTTTACTTATATTAAGAATATTTTCCCATGCTTTAGCATGCTGTTTACCAAGAACTGTACCCTCTGCATTACAGGATTTGCAGGGATTATCACATCGATTACCTTCAAGTAAATTTTTTCTATATTTTGTAATTATTTTATCTGTCCAGATTTCAAAAAAACTAGATTGCATAATATTACCCATCGAAATTCTTCTTTGCCAATCCTGCGGGCAAAGGTAAAAGTTTCCATCCCAGTCTATCAAAACAGAATAAGATGGGTAATAACAATAAGTGAAATTATTTACCTGATCTTGTTTTCCAATATCGATAGTGCCAGTTCTATTGGTCAATTTAATACCATAATCTTTTTTTTCATCATACCATCTGTCTCTAAGTATAACAAAATCAGACGGAACGCCTGAGTCTTTTGTCATTTTTTTAAATTTTTCAATTTGCTCAGGCCCATCATACATGCTTATTAAGAGTTTATTAACATTTGAATTATATAAATTAGAAATTGTTTTTTTTGTTAAAACATCACCATTGGTAACAATTTCTACAAAGGCTGCTTCAGCAAGTTTTTTCGAAATTTTGAAAATTTCTTTGTGTAAAAGGGGTTCACCATAACCACACAATGTTACCGACCCTTTAAAGCCGATATCTTTTAAATCTTTAGTTAGTTTGTTTATCAAAGGCATTTTCATCCTCTGGTAGGTATCGGGTGCTATTTCAGGTTTAGATTTTGGGCAAAAAATGCAAGACCTGTTACAAACATCTATGATGCTTAATTCTACCCAGCTCGGTATAGGTACTTTTTTGTGGAAAATAAGTTTATCGTCAACAATAATAGTTCTTCTCTTTATATTTAATTTAATATTTTTATGAACTTTTTTAGTTCTTTTATGAGCTTGAATTGACATTTAAATATTACCTAACAAATTTTTTTGAATTAAAAAAGTTTTATTTTTTAATCTGCTCTTGATTTTAGTCATTTAAAGCCTTTTTTAAAAAATTACATATTTTTTTTAACTGGCTATTTCTCAGATTTGGACCAGAAGGGATACAAATTATTTTTTTAAAGATCTTATTTGCATAATTAATTTTAAATTTTTGGCAATGGAGATATTTTTTTTGTAAATGATTTGGGTACCATATCGGTCTAAATTGAATAGTTTTACTATTAAATATTGCTCTTGTTTTTTTGCTTAAGGGTTTGTCTAAAACTAAAAGGTTTAACCATTTATTATTTTTGGAATACTCTGGACTTTGTAGAATATTTGCACCTTTAACTTTTAAAAAACTATCACTATAAAATTTGTTGATTTTATTTTTTTTATCTAGGTTTGAATTTAACATTTCTAATTGTGCTGTGCCTAGGGCAGCGGAAATATTTGAAAGAGAGTAATTGTAACCCACTTCATTGTGTATAAAATTTACATTATTATCTTTAGCTTGAAATACCAAATATCTGCATTTTTTATAAAGTTTTTTATCTTGTGTTAAAACTGCTCCCCCATTACCACTAGTAACTATCTTATTTCCATTAAAAGAAATTACGCCCAATTCACCAATGGTACCAGTGTGTTTATTTTTAAATTTTTTACTAGTATATTTTGTTCCCAAGCTTTCTGCGGCATCTTCAATAATTTTTATATTTTTTTTTTTACACAAATTTTGTAGCATATCAAATTTAGCTGCATTCCCAAAAGTATGGACGATAACTATGGCTCTAATAGCCTTTTTTGTTTTTTTATTGTGACAAATATTTTTTTTCATAAAAGTTTGCTTTTGTAAAAATTCAATACATTTTTTTTCATCTAAATTTAAATATTTATCCACATCCATAAAAATTGGCCTTGCGCCAACATAGTTAATTGAATTTACCGAGGCTATAAATGTAATTGAAGGAACAATTACTTCATCACCATTTTTTACCCCTAATGTTATTAAAGATATATGTAATCCTATCGTCCCGTTTAAAACAGGAACAACATACTTTGACCCTGTAATTTTTTTGATTTTTTTTTCAAATAAATTTAAATATTTACCAGAAGTTGATACCCAATTAGTTTTAATACAATCAAGTAAGTATTTTTTCTCATTTCCCTTAAATAATGGCTCATGTAAACCTATTTTCATAATTATCTATGTTATTTCAAAACTTTAGTTTTTTTAATTTTTTTTAAAAAATTTAATACTTTTATTCCATCTTCTAAAGTACAAAGATTACCATATTGTTCATTTAAAATTGCTGTTTGCTGCTTAATGTAAGTATAGTTTTTTAAATTATTAAAATCTTTTATTATTTTTTTTGATCCTTTTTTGCTTTTAATAATCACTTTATTTGATAACAAATCACCTATTAAGCTGAAATATTTACCGTCTATAATTATTTCTCTCCTATTGATTAGAGAGAAAAAGTTCATATTAACATTAATTATAATTTTTTTAAATTTTGAAACAAAATTTAAAACATCATCTGTATCAATTCTTAATGAAGATATCTTTGAATTAAATGAATTTAATAGCCTAATATCTTTAAAAAACCAGATTAAATAATCAATTTCATGACTTAACTCAAGTGCAACACCACCCCCAAGTTTTTCTTTTGCTGATACTGAATTAAAATATTTTTTATTTTTTCTCCATAATGGTAAATAAGAGTAAGAATTAACATTAACATTATAAATATCTTTTTTTTTTAAGTATTTTTTTAAAAACTGTATTACTGGGTTAAACCTTAAGTTATAACCTACAAAATATCTATTCTTAAGTTTTTTAGGGATTTTATATTTTTTATTAAAAACTGGTTTTTCAATAAAAACTATTTTTTTTTCAAAATTTTTTTCAATTACTTTAAAATGTTTGAAATGATAGTTAGAAGGAGAGCATATTAAAATATAATCAAAATCTTTGGATGCTAATAAATTAAGTTTTTTTTTGTCTAATTGATCAAATACTCTTGATGATATATTTACAATATTTAAATTTTTTTTTATTTTCTTAAGTACCTCCATGTGCCGCTGGGCAATAGAACCGGTACCAATTATTAAAATATTTTTAAACATAATTTATAGCCACTCTGCTAGTTTGACTCCATTTTTGGATAATAATAATCTCGCTTCTTGTAAACCATCTCCAACAAAGTTTAAAAGATTTGCAGTAGCAATGCCGTCGATCTGTTTATTATTGAAAGCTTCTAAAAGGTGCTTGTAATTTCCTGCTCCGCCACTGAAAATTAAAGGTTTTTTAAATTCCTTTGGAAAGTAGTTCAAAATTTTGAAATCAAAACCAAATCCTGTGCCGTCTCTATCTATAGAGTTTAATATTACCTCACCTATCGGTAAACTCTCCATTAATTTAAAGATTTTACTTAAATTCATGTTAAGTTTTTTACTACCATTTTTTTTGAAACAAAATATTTCATCATTTACATATTTGTAATCCAAAGATCCAATTAGACATTGTTCACCAAAGTTTTTTGATAAGTTTTGAATTAATTTTAAATTAAATAATTCACTATTAATTATTAATTTGTCTGCACCTGAATCTAAATAATATTTTGCTTTGTCTATACTATCAACTTTACCTCCTACAGAAAGAGGTATGAAACAATTTTTTGTAAATTTTCTTATGGTATTACTAAAATTTTTTATATCCTGTTTATCCCTTGAAACATCTAAAATATTAATCTCGTCTACAGATTTTGCAATTAATGTAAAATTATAATTTTTTTTTAACCACTCAAAATTTCCTATTTTTTGAAGTTTAAAATTTCTACTAAGAAAAAAATTTCCATTATCGAAAAGAAGTGAGAAAATTAATCTTTTTTTTAACATTGATTAAAAATTCAAAAAATTTTTAATTAATTGTAGCCCATTGCCTTGGCTTTTTTCAGGATGGAATTGAGTTGCGCAAATATTATCTTTATGAAAAGATGATAAAAAATTTATTCCATAATAAGAGGTAGATATTTGACATTTTAAATTTTTTGGTGACATGTAAAAAGAGTGAACAAAATAGAAATCTGAACCATCTTTTAAACCTTTAAATAAACTATTTTTTTTTTCAAAATTTACTGAGTTAAAACCAACATGAGGAATTTTATTTCCCTTAGTGTCATTCGTGCTAAATCTTATTACTTCATTGTCTATCAAGCCTATGCCTTTGGTATAACTATCCTCAGTACTTGATGCTCCCATCAATTGCATGCCTAAACAAATGCCAAAAATATAGTTTCCCTTTTTAGCAGTTTCGATAATTGCATCATCTATGTTTCGCCTTTTAATTTGTTCCATTGCTCTTTTGAATGAGCCTACACCTGGTAAAATTACATAGTTGGAGTTTTTAATCTTCTCTGGGTCATCAGTAACGACTACTTCTGCGCCCAAGTATGTAAATGCATTCTTTAAGGAGGCGATATTTCCCATTCCGTAATCAATAATTGTAATCTTTTTTTTGCTCATTTATTTAACTACAAATTTAGGTTTCCACATTCCATTATCTTTATCTTTATTAAAAAGTTTTTTATTAGCCCATTTATCTAAAATATTTTGGAAAGTTTTTTTTGTCATTTTATAATAATCTAAATATATATTAATGTATTCTGTAGGATATTGATTGTCATATAGGTTCACAAGATTTTTAGCCTGGTTTCTTGTCATTGCTCCCCTTCTTATCTCAATCCCGGCATCTTGTGTTGCTCTACCAAAACCAAATTTTAAATACATCATATAAGTATGTAATGAGTAAAGGGCCTGATCGTTCTGTGCAAAGTTAGTAAAAGTTCCAGGATTTGTCTCTTTTTTTTCATCTAATCCACAATATTTTTTCGCAACCACATAATTTCTATAAGAGTCCCAATTCTCAAAATATGACCAATGAGTAATTTTGACTTTTTTAAGGAGTTTATCAGTTGGGAAATTAAAGAAAAATTTTTCTGACTTTTTAATTTCAATTTTGTTTAAAACTTTTTCATACCCGCTTTCTAAATAAATCTTTTTTTGATATTTTGGTTTGTAAAAAGGTTTATTTTTAGTTTTATTTGACCCACCGTATTCAACTTCACCGTCTTCTCCATAAACAATAAGATTTATATTTAAAGACACTGCAAGATTTAATATCGCTGTATGAATAGCAATTAACCATCCATAATAAGGGAACCCCTTGTGAATAAAACCTGCCTTATCAATCTGTCTTAGGACTTCCCGGTTCGGTGATATATGCAGATGGTCAAAGCCTGACTCTATAAAGTTTTTTAAATTTTTATTTCCTAACTCCAATTCTAATGGTGGTCGCACGGTAACTGTAAGTGGGTTGACATTAAATTTTTTTTTAAGAGTGTATGCAACATATGATCCATCTTTTCCACCACTTACTGGAATTATGCAATCGTAATTTCCCTTATTTTTTTTTAAAGTTTTTTTAAAAATATTTTGTCTACTTACCCAATCTATATTTTTTTTTTCCTCTGACCATTGGCATGCATTACAGTAACCTCTTTTATCAAAAGTTATTCTTGGTCGTGTAGAAGTATTCAGACAATTTTTACACCAGAACATAGACATAGAATTAAATTGCTGACCATCCTCCATCTATCATTAAATTAGTTCCAGTAATATAAGAGGAAGCATCAGATGCTAAAAAAATTATAGCACCAGCTATTTCTTCTGGCTTCGCAAGTCTTTTCATTGGGCAAAAATTACTATAATTTTTTTTAAATATGTGATTTTGATTAGCCTTTGAACCTTTTATATGACCAACCACTCCTCCTGGACAAACGGAATTTATTCTTAGTCCAAATTGACCGTAATATGATGCAAGTTGTCTACATAAATTTACTATTCCACCTTTTATAATAGAATAGTTCATATTTTCCGACATTTTGGTATTTTTATATAAATTAATATTTTGACCCAGCAAACCATAAATTGAGCTCATTAAAATCACACTCCCGCTAATTTTTCTTCTTCTCATGTGTTCACAAAATTTATAAGCCAGCCAAGATGATGAATTAAGATTTACATCTATATGCTTTCTTAAATTGGGGAGCTTATTCTTTGAAAAAGAACTTTTTGCCCATTGGTTAGTAGTAGGATAAGTAGAATTTATAAATATATCTGGGCAACCAACCTTGGAAACGGCATTTTCTACTCTTTTATCTAAATCTTTCATTCTTGAAACATCAAAATAAATAAATTTTAAACCCTTTCGGTATTTCTTCTCTAATTTTTTTCCAATTTTTTTATTAATGTCAAAAACAAAAGTTTTAGCTCCACTCAAGACCAGTGCTTCCGTAATTTTTTGCCCCAATAGCCCGCAGCCGCCGAAAATAACAGCTTTTTTACCTGTTAATTTAAATTTATCTGAATAATCTATCATCGCTTTTTATAATTGTTTTAACTAAATTAAAATCATCAATATCATCTATATCTGCAGAGCGGTTTCTAGGCATCAAGTAAGTAATTGTTTTACTATTGAGCAATTTAAATTTTTTAATTAATGACATCCTTTTGTATATGTAAATAGATGCATTCATTTCATAAACTATTGGAGCGTCTTGACGTCTTACAATTCCATAGTCAGACGAATAGCTTCTTGAGTATTTGTTTGAGTCCTTTTTAAATTTAACTATCCTAATTTTTTTTTGTTGAATTTCAATCATATTGAAATATGGGTTCTTCTTAGCTGGACAAATTGAAATTAAATTATTAGCATTTTTTCTTTTAAACAATTTTAATGATTTTTTTATGTCATTAATATTTCTTAATGGCGAAGTAATATCTAGATCTACACAAATATCAAATTTTACTTTAAAAAATCTCTCTGACTCAAGTAACGCATGTCTAACCGCTAATAGTTTGGATGACTTATCGCTTGCGATTTTTTTTGGTCTCAAAAACCAAGTTTTTGCACCATATTTTTTAGCAATTTTTTGTATTTTTTTGGAGTCTGTTGAAATAACAACCTCATCAAACATCTTAGATTTAAGTGCTTGCCTAATTGTATATGAAATTAAAGGCCTGCCATTAATTTTTTTTAAAGCCTTATTTTTCAAACCTTTGGAGCCAGCGCGAGCGCAAATTGTACAAAGTGTAAACATATTTAAATATCCTTGGAGAATTTTTTGAGCTCTGAAAGCTGGCCTAAATCAGTCCAATCTTTTGAGTCTATAGAAAAAGTTCCTACTTTTAATCTTTTTCTTAAACATAATTTTATTAAATCAGTCATGTCAAAAAATTTATTTTTTTTTAACAATTTTACAATATCTCTTCTTATAAAATATAAGCCTGCACTCGCCAAATAAGTAAATTTTGATTTTTCATCAATTGATATTAGCTTATTTGACTTTATTTTACATATGCCGTAAGGAAATTCATAAGTTTTATTAGAAACTACTAAAGTAATTTGGTTTTGACTTGAGATGTGA
>CACGLI010000001.1 GCA_902573865.1 uncultured Pelagibacteraceae bacterium | reverse complement strand
AAAAAGTTGTATCTGTAATTAAAATAGATGATAATATAAATTAAATGATCACGGGCATTTATCCAGGAACTTTTGATCCAATTACTTTGGGGCATATTGATGTAATAAAAAAATCTCTTAAAATTGTGGATCGTATTATTGTAGCGACTACCGATAATATTAACAAAAATTATTTTTTTTCGATAGAAGAAAGAATTGATATAATCAATAAGTCTTTATTTAGTGATTTAAAACTTAATAAAAAAAAGATTAAAGTAATTCCATTTGATGTTTTAACAATTGATCTTTGTAAAAAATTTAAAGCAAATATAATTATTAGAGGATTAAGAGCAGTATCAGACTTTGAATATGAATTTCAATTAGCTGGTATGAATAAAAAATTAAACAACAATATAGAGACCGTATTTTTAATGTCAGATATTGAAAATCAAATTATTTCATCTAAGTTTGTAAAAGAAATAGCAAAATTAAATGGAAATATTAGTAATTTTTTAACAAAATCTGCAGCAAAAACACTTCAAAAAAAACTAAAATGAGAAATATTTTTTATTTATTTTTAATCATAATTAGTTTATCAACTACAACTATGTTACAGGCAAAAGATAGAATGTTACTAGAACTTAAATATGGGACTGTTGAGATTGAATTATTTAATGATATTGCTCCAAATCATGTAAAACGATTTAAAGAATTAGCTTCATCAGGGAAATATAATAATGTAGTTTTTCATAGAGTTATAGACGGGTTTATGGCTCAAACAGGAGATGTAAAATATGGAAACGAGTCTAGTGAAGAATTTAATTTATCACTAGCGGGTACTGGAGGCTCAACATTACCTGATGTAAAAGCAGAGTTTTCTAATATAGCCCATGTAAGAGGAACACTTTCTGCTGCTAGATCTTCAGATCCTAATAGTTTCAATAGTCAATTTTTTATTTGTTTAGATGCATCGCCTCATTTAGACAGACAATATTCTGCATTTGGCAAGGTTGTTAGTGGAATGGAGTTTGTTGATAAAATCAAAAAAGGCGATGGCCCAAACGGCTTAGTATCAGACCCCGATAAAATAATAAGTTTAAAATCAAAATAAGTGAATGAAAAATTTAAATTTTTCATTTGAGCTTTTGGCTCATTCAGGAAAATCTAGATTAGGAAAAATTTCCACAAAAAGAGGATTAATCAATACACCTGCTTTTATGCCCGTAGGAACTTTAGCAACAATCAAAGGGGTTTTTGTTGATGATGTAAAATTAACTGGTACAGAAATAATTCTTGGAAATACTTATCATTTAATGATTAGACCTGGAACGGAAATAATAGAAAAATTTAACGGCATTCATAACTTTATGAATTGGCAAAAACCTATTTTAACTGATTCTGGCGGATATCAAATTATGTCATTATCAAAATTTAGAAAAATTGATAAAGATCTAGGTGCGGTATTTAAATCTCATATTGATGGTAAAAAAATTATTTTGAGCCCTGAGAAAAGTATAAAAATACAAAAAAGTCTTAATTCAGATATTTTAATGGTTTTAGATGAATGCCCTTCTTTGACAAAAGACAAGAATAAACTTTCTGAAGCTATCGAAATATCCACTGATTGGGCTAAACGTTGCAAGATAGAATTTGGAAACAATAATGAAAAAGCACTATTTGGGATAATACAAGGAGGTCTGTACAAGGATTTAAGAATTGAAAGTTTAGAAAAATTAAAAGAGATAGGTTTTGATGGTTATGCAATGGGAGGCTTGGCTGTTGGTGAAAAACAAGACGATATGTTTAAGATTTTAAGCGAGACGGTTAATTATATGCCTAAAAATAAACCTAGATATTTAATGGGGGTAGGAACCCCATCTGATATGTTAGGAGCAGTATCTTATGGGATTGATATGTTTGATTGTGTTTTACCAACAAGATCAGGGAGAACTGGGTTAGCTTATACATGGGAAGGTAAGATAAATCTTAGAAACTCCGAATTTAAAAATGATAAAAGCCCTATAGATGAGAAATCAAATATAAGAAACATAAATCTATATTCCAAATCCTATATTAATCATCTCATTAGATCTGATGAAATGTTAGCCTCTATGATAATTTCTTTGCACAACATAAATTTTTATCAACAATTTATGCTAGAAATTCGAAAAAGTATTAAAAATGGAAGTTTCAATGATTTTTATCAAAAGTATATCAATAAGTTTTAAGAAATGAGAACATATAAAGTCTTGAAATAATTAGCAAAATCAATATATAAATCAACCTTAACAATGTTATTATAACTTTGTTCTTAATTTGGGCCCTTAGCTCAGTTGGTAGAGCACCTCCCTTTTAAGGAGGGTGTCGATGGTTCGAGTCCATCAGGGCTCACCACTTAAAAGTTTTAAATCAACTTTTAATTGGCGGGTATTTAATTATAACTTCATTTATCCATCCATTTAAACTAGCAATCCTGTTTTTACTAGATGGATGAGTGCTTAAAAATTGGGGTGGTTCTTTTCCTTTTTTTTTATCTTGCATTCTTTTCCAAAAATTTACTGACTCTCTTATATCATAACCTGCTAATGATGAAAAAATTAAACCCAGATAGTCAGCTTCCGATTCTTGTTTTCTTCCAAATGGATTCATAATACCAATTCTAAATATATCTAATCCAGTATTTGATCCAACAGTATTTCTTGTTTTATTAATTGCACCACCTAAAAAAATATCAGCTACTTGACTTCCAATATTTATAGTCATGGCTTGACTCTGTCTTTCTATAGAATGTCTAGCTACGGCATGTGCAATTTCATGTCCCATAACAACTGATAACGCGTTAACATTTTGAGTTACTTTTAGAATACCAGTGTATACAGCAATTTTACCCCCAGGCATGCACCAAGCATTTATCATTTTGTCATTATCAACTACGACATACTCCCATTCATAGTTACTCGTTGGATCAGGTTTGTTTTCTTGTTTAAAAAATGCTGACACAGCCAATTGAATTTTAGTACCTACATCTTCTACAGTTTTAATACTTTTGCCCCTAGTAATAAGCTTAGATTTTGACTTAAATTTTTCATATACTGATGCAGCCTGGGCATTAATTCTTGCCTCTGATATTAAGGATAATTGTTTACGATCAGTAATAGGTACTGTAGTGCACGATCCCATCATTATAGAACCGCAACAACAACCAAATAGTTCAAGAAATTTTCTTCTATTTATGGTATGTTTCATATTAGATTCATGATTTTAAATAATAAATTATTAATTGCAATTTTTATATTAATCATTCTTTTTATTACATATTCAAGCTATAATTAATGAGCAATAATCAAAATAAAAGGTCAATTTTTGCTAAATTAAGAAACTATTTTTTTGCAGGTGCAGTAGTATTAGTACCAATTGGTATAACCATATATCTATCCATAATAATTATAAAGATTTCATCAAAAATACTACCAAAAGAACTCAACCCTAATTATTATTTACCATTTGACATACCTGGATTAGAAATTTTAATAGCCTTAATATTAATTACATTTATTGGATGGTTATCTGTTTCTTTTTTAGGAAAAAAAATTATTGATTTCATAAATTCATTGTTTAAAAAAATTCCAATTTTAAGAACAATTTATTCAGCAATAGGTCAGATGACTGAAAGTCTTTCAAAAACAGATAATAAACAAAAAAGTGTTGTTTTATTAGAGTATCCAAGAAAAGGTATTTGGGCTGTTGGATTTGCAACGAAAGAAAACGAAGGAATCATAAAAGACAAAATTAATGAAGAAGTAGTGAATGTTTTTGTTCCAACAACTCCAAATCCTACTAGTGGCTTTTTACTTATGGTGCCAAAAAAGGATTTAATTTATTTGGATATTACCTTTGAACAAGCATCAAAATTTATAGTTTCAGCCGGAACCACCAATATAAATTAATCTATCTCTGCATTTATAATTTCAGCTTTATCAAACAGTTGTAACAAAAATAAATACTTGCTATTATTTAAATCAAACTGTATTTCTTTTATGAAAGTCTCTGCTAAATTGAATAGATCTTCATGATGTAATGGATCAGCAAATCTGAAATTTTTAACACCACTTTGTTGGTACCCAATTAAGTCACCAAAACCTCTAATTTTTAAATCCTCATCAGCTATATAAAAACCGTCATCAGAATTTTTTAATATTTTTAGTCTTTTAATTGCATTTTTGCTCAAAGAATTTTTAAATAATAAAATACAAGTTCCTTGAATTTTACCTCTTCCAACTCTTCCTCTAAGTTGATGTAATTGCGCCAAACCATATTTATTTGAATTTTCTATTATAATTAGATTTGCATTTGGAAAATCAATTCCCACTTCTATTACAGTAGTTGAGACCATTATAGAAATTTTTTTTTCTAAAAATTTTTTAAGAATATTTTCTTTGGTGTCTTTATCTAATGATCCATGTATTAATCCTACTTTATTTGGAAACTGTTTATTTATTATTTCAAATTTTTTTATAACAGATGAATAATTCAAAAAAAGATGAATCTTTTATTAAAGGGCACACCCAAAAAATTTGATTTCCTATTGAAATTTGTTTTTTTATATATGGCCAAAGTTCGTTTATTTTACTTTCTGGTTTACTTATTGTAATAATTTTTTTTCTATTGGAAGGTTTTTCATTGATTATTGATATATCCATATCTCCATACAGAGCCATCATCATAGTTCTAGGTATTGGAGTTGCAGACATTAATAGTACATCACAAAAATCTCCACCTTTTTTGGCAAAATCACTTCTTTGTTTTACCCCAAATTTATGTTGTTCATCAATAATTATTAATCCTAATCTTTTAAATTTAATCCTCTTTTGAAATAACGCGTGGGTTCCAAATAATAAATCAATCTTTCCATTTTCTAAATCTGAAAGTATTTTTTTTCTTTGTTTTAATTCAGTTTTACCTGATAGATATTCAATTTTTATATCTATATTTTGAAATATATTTTTTGCAAATTTATAATGTTGGAGTGCCAGTATCTCAGTAGGTCCCATAAAAGCTGTTTGATATTTACTCTCAATTGTATTTGCTATAGCCAACATCGCTACAATAGTTTTTCCAGATCCTACATCACCTTGTAAAATTCTAAACATTCTTGTTTTATTTTTAAGATCATTATTTATTTCATTTAACACTTTAGTTTGCGAATTAGTTAATTTAAATGGAAGATCTTTTAATATACCATTCGAAATTATTTCATTGAATAATTTTGCTTTTTTACTTCTTTTAATTTTTTTTCTATTTTCAGACAAAGATAGTAAATTTGCGCATATTTCATCAAAAGCAATTCTACGAAAACTATTTGATTGATTATTTTGACTATCTTTAGAGGTATGTAGGCACTTAATAGCCTCATTCCAATTTGCCAAATTATATTTATTAATAAAACTAGCATCAAGCCAATCGTTAATTATCGGAATTTTATTAATTATACCTTCCGAAATGCTACGATATTTTTTTTCATTTATACCTTTTGTGAGATTATATTTTGGAATATTCTTCACAACATAATCTTTATTTTCAATTGTTGTTACATAGTCAGGGTTAGTAATCTGATATTTTTTATTGTAGAAGTTAACCTTACCACTTATTATAACATGTTTATTAATTGGGAATATTTTTCTTAAGTATCCTTCGCGACTATTGAAATAAATTATTTCGATTTTACCAGTATCGTCTTCACAGATCACTCTATTTGGTAAATTGCGTATTCTTGGAAAGTAAATTTTTTTGACTAAAACTTTTATAGTATTTATTTTACCTATTTCTAGATTATCTAACTTAGAGATTTTTGACCTATCTGTATCAGAATAAGGAAAATTAAAAATTATATCTTTTATTTTTTCTATCCTTTTATTTTTAAAATAACTTGTGAGCTTTTTTCCAACACCTTTAATTTCATTAATATTATTAAAAAAAAATTGTTTTTTTTCAGCTTTCATTAATTTATATATAATACATATGTATGAATAATAAATTAGAAACTTTCAAAAAAAAATTAATTTACAGAGCATCTTACAGGGGAACTAAGGAAATGGATATGCTGTTAAGTAAATTTGTTCATAAATATATTGATATTTGGAATGAGACATATCTTAACGAACTTGAAGAATTTTTAAATTATGAAGATGAAGTAATTCTAAATTATTATCGAGATAATATTAAAAGGAACGGTATAGAAAAAAACAAAATATCTGAAATATTTAAGAATTTTAAAATTTAAATTAACAACTTATTTTATGGCGGAGAGGGTGGGATTCGAACCCACGAACGAGTTGCCCCGTTGCTGGTTTTCAAGACCAGTGCTTTCAACCGCTCAGCCACCTCTCCAACAATGACTGTCTTATTACTATTATTAAAGGGAAATAACAATAATCATATCAATAATCTGGCTCTAGTTTGGGTAATAGATATATGATAATAAAAAAAATGCACTATATAATATCAAATTTATTTGTAATCATTTTTTTGCTATTTAATAGTACTTGTTTATTGGCCAATCAAATTACTTTTGACGAGTGGCTATCCGGCTTTAAACAAAATGCAATTAAATCTGGGATCTCAAAAGAAGTGGTAACTGATGTTATGTCAGATGCCAAATTTCTTCCAAGGGTGATAGAATATGATAGATTTCAACCCGAGTTTTATGAGGATACTTTTACTTATATAAAAAAAAGAACTAACAAATCAAAAGTTTCGAAAGGAACTACACTTTATAAAAAAGAAAAATTAATTATAGATAAAATTGAAAATGAATTTTTAGTTGAGAAAGAATTATTGCTATCTCTAATGGGGATCGAAACAAATTTTGGTAAGTACTTAGGGAAGATGGATATAGTTTCATCGCTAGCAACTTTAAGTTATGATCAAAGAAGAAGTAAATTCTTTACTGATGAGTTAATGATTTTACTAAGACTGGTAGATAAAGATATTATAAAAAAAGAAATATTATTTGGTTCTTGGGCAGGAGCCTTTGGAAATTTTCAATTCATGCCAAGAACAATAAAAAATTACGCAGTTGATTATAATGAAAATAATATTGTTGAATTAAAAAAAATTGAGGACTCTTTCGCTTCTGCTGCAAATTATCTTAAAAAGATTGGTTGGAAAAAAAATCAGCCTTGTTTCATAGAGATCAAACTCAAAGACAATGTCCCAAAAAAATATTTAAACTCATCTGCAAGAAAATTACATAGTAAAAGAAGTATAAATTATTTCAAAAAATATATAGAAAATTATGAAAAAATTGACATTGATAGTAGCTATAAAGTATCAATTATAACTCCAGATAAAGATATCATTCCTGGTTCTGATACCTTCACTCCAGCTTTTATAGTTTTTGAAAATTATGAAAAAATTTTAAAATGGAATAGATCATTAAGATTTGCTTTAGCCGTATGTGTTTTGAAGGAGAGATTTGAAAATGAAATTTAAGATTATCATCTTTTTTATTTTTCTTTACTCATGTTTGCCTCTATATAATCAAAATATTTCATATAATTCATCAGGTTTTGCACTTATTTTTAATGAGCAAGATTATATAAATAAAAAAGTAAACAAAAAATTAAATAATGACAATTTTGAAGTGGCCCATAGAAATTTAAAACCTGGCACAACAGTAAAAATTACAAATCCTACTAACAAAAGATCCATAGTTACAAAGATAAAAAAAAGAGCTAATTTTCCATCACTCTACAACTTATTAATTTCTCAAGCTATCGCAGACAAACTTAATATTAAAAATAACGATCCTTTTGTCGAATTAATTTCCATAAAAAAAACAAATCTTTTGTTGCCCAAGAAGCAAAAATATTTAAAGAAGAAAAAAAAATTCACTCTAGTGCCCCGGTTGAAAAAGTGAAGATTGACAATATATCCAAAAAAAACAAGATTGATGTTCCCTCAAAAACTTCATATTCTATTGTAATTGGTGAATTTTACTCTTTAAAATCTGTTAATGAATTAAAAGTAATATTGGCAAAAAATCTAAATATAGATATAAGAAAATTTATAATAAATAAAACAAAGATGAATGTGATATTAAAGACAGGTCCGTATAACTCTTTAGATTCTATTGAAATTGATTATTCTAAATTAAAAAAATATGGATTTGAGGAGCTTGATATTCTCAGAAATGAATAAAATAATTTTTATAGTTTTAACTTATTTGTTTTCAAGTTTGTCATTATTGGCAAACCCAAATATAAAGGCAAAAACTGCTATTCTGTTAGATTATGACTCTGACTCAATAATATACGAGCAGGATGCTGATTTAAATATTTATCCTGCCTCTATGACAAAAATTATGACAACAATTGTTGCCTTTGATTTGTTGAAAAAGAATAGATTAAGTTTTGATGACAAATTTATAGTTTCTGAGAAAGCATGGAGATTGTCTCAAGCTGGATACTCGTCTATGTTTATTATGATTAATGATGAAATTACAGTAGATGAATTATTAAAAGGTATTATAATTGCTTCTGGTAATGATGCCTGTATAGCTTTAGCTGAAGGCATAGCGGGATCTGAAGAAAACTTCGCCGAAATCATGAATGAAAAAGCAGATGAAATTGGAATGACGAATACTAATTTTTCCAACTCATCTGGAATCAACGATCCAAACAATTATTCAACCGTAAGAGATATAGCTATAATGTCAAAATATTTAATAAAAAATTATCCTGAGTATTATGAGCTATATAAGGAAAAAGAATTTACATGGGACAGAACTGGTGGCGACCCCATAACTCAATCTAATAGAAACTCATTATTATACAAACGAGTTGGCGTAGATGGAATTAAAACTGGTTATCTAGCTGTTGAAAAATACTCATTAGCAAGTTCAATGAAAAGAGAGGAAAGAAGGCTCATTGCCGTTGCTAGTGGCATGGATACTAAAGCGTTAAGAGCAAACGAGTCATTGAAACTATTGAATTGGGGTTTTAGACATACTGATACTTTTAAAATTTCAAAAGCAAATGAAACTTATTTTGATATAAATGCCTGGTTAGCAAAAAATAAAACCATAAAAGGATATACAAAAAAAGATGTTTATTTAACAATTAACAAAAAGGAGTCTAGAAATCTAAAAGTTATTTTAGATTACGAAGGCCCAGTTAAGGCTCCAATTAAAAAAGATAGCAAAATTGCTGAGCTCAAGATATTGAATAATGAAAATCTAATCCAAAGCACTCCAATATATGCATTGAAAGAAACACCAAAAGTTAATTTTCTAAATAGTTTATTTACCTCGATTAATTATTTAATATGGGGTGATGTTTAAAAAAAAAGCTTTTTTTATTGTTTTTGAGGGAATTGAAGGTTGTGGTAAATCTTATCAAAGTAAAAAATTATATCATAATTTAAAAAAAAAAAAGTTCAAAACTGTTCTTACTAGAGAGCCAGGGGGAACAAAAAATGCTGAAGAAATAAGAAAATTAATCTTAAGTGATTATTTTGGTAAAAAAGAAAAAAAAAAATTTGATAGATATACTGATACTTTATTGTACCTTGCTGCAAGAAATGAGCATGTAAAAAATAAGATTTATCCAGAATTAAAAAAAAAGAAAGTAGTTATTTGCGATAGATTTACTGACTCAACTATGGCCTATCAGGTCTATGGAAAGAAGGTAAAAAAAAATTTTATAGATTCAATTCATAAAATTATTTTAGGGAACCTCAAACCAGATATTGTCTTTATTCTTAAAGTCAATTTAAAAACATCAAGGAAAAGAGTAAACAAAAGAAAAAATAAAAATAGATATGACAAATTTCCAAAAGAGTTTTATAAGAAAGCTCAAAATGCTTTTATTAATATAGCAAAAAATAAAAAAAGATATGTAGTTTTAGATTCATCAAAAGAAAATGATGAATTAGAAAAAAAAATATTTCAAATAATAATTAAACGAGTTAGTAAATGAAATTAGATTATTTAGATCCATTCAACTCGAGCTACCTTTATAAATTAGATAAAGAATTTTTATTATTAACCAAATTATTTGAAAAAAATAAATACCCCAGAGTATCAATGCTTAATGGAGAAAAGGGAATTGGTAAATCTACATTGATAATTCATACTTTGGCTTATTTATTAGACTCTAAGAATTACAATAAAAGAAATTATCAAATACTTGATTCTTCACTCAACCAAAATTTACAACTATATAATTTAATCTACATTCAAAATAGTTTGGATAATCGTTTTAATATTGACAACTGTAGAGAATTAAAAAAAAAATTAGAAAAATCTAACATAAATAATAAACCCAGAATAATTTTGATAGATGATGCTGAATTAATGAATTTGAATACAGTAAATGCATTACTTAAAATAACTGAGGAGCCATTAACATATAACTATTTTATCTTTATCAATAATTCGTCAAAAGAAATATTTAGTACTTTAAAATCAAGATGTATTAAATTTAATATAAGACTTAAAAAAGAGGATAAAAATATAGTAACCAAAAAACTTATTAACCAATTCAAAATTGAAACTAAATTAAATTTTCAAAATTCTTATTTATCACCGGGTAATTATTTAAATTATGATTATTTGTGCAAAGTTCACAAAATTGAAATCAATAACAAAAATGTTATTAAAAATATAAATATTCTAGTCAATGCATATAAAAAAGAAAAAAATATTCAAATAATTAACTTTATAAAATATTTATTTGAAATATATTTTTATGATCGTGAAAAAACTAAAGATAACTATCCTCAATCTGTTATAGATAATAACCGTTCTGTATTAACTAATATAAATGAAATGTTTATCTATAATCTTAATAAAAAAATTATCTTAGATAAAATCAGTGAAAAAATAAATGACTAAAACAAATAATTTTTATATTACAACTCCTATTTATTATCCTTCAGCAAAACCTCACATGGGTCATGCATATTCAAGCATAGTAGCTGATGTTTTTGCTAGATTTAATAGATTGGATGGAAAAGATGTTTTTTATTTAACAGGTACTGATGAACATGGTTTAAAAATTCAAAGAGCTGCTGAAAAAAATAATTTATCTCCAAAAGAATTTTGCAATAAAATTTCAAAAACATTTAAAGATTTAACAAAAACATTGAATTTATCAAATGATGATTTTATTAGAACTACAGAAAATCGACATCACAAATCAGTGGAAGCAATTTGGAATAAATTAGTGAAATCTGGAGATATCTATTTATCAAAGTATTCAGGATGGTATTCAGTCTCCGATGAAGCATATTATGATGAGAACGAAATTGAGGAGAGAGATGGAACAAAATGTGCCAAATTATCCGGATCTAAAGTTGATTGGGTAGAGGAGGAGTCATTTTTTTTTAAATTGTCAAAATGGGGTCCATTGTTATTAAAACATTATGAAAAAAATCCCAATTTTATATTGCCAACAAGTAGAAAAAACGAGGTAGTTGAATTCGTTAAGAGCGGACTTAAAGATCTTTCTGTAAGCAGAACATCCTTCAAATGGGGAATACCAGTTCCTAATTCTAAAGACCACATTGTTTATGTTTGGTTGGACGCGCTAGTCAATTATCTAAGTGCTTTAAATTTTCCAGATGAAAAAGATAAATTGTATAAAAAATTTTGGCCTGCCTCAGTCCATATTATCGGGAAAGATATTTTAAGATTTCACGCTATATATTGGCCAGCCTTTTTATTAGCAGCAAAACTTCCTTTGCCCCATAGAATATATGGGCATGGTTGGATACTATCAGGTGAAAAAAAAATGTCAAAATCTCTTGGAAATATTTTAGACCCCTTAGAAATTATAAAAAAATTTGGTATAGATCCTTTAAGATATTATTTAATTAAAGAAGTTTCACTTGGCAATGATGGTAATGTTTCAATGGAAAACTTAAAAAACTGCATCAATAATGACCTTGCTAATAATTTCGGCAATCTATGTCAGAGAGTATTTACTTTTTTAGAAAAAAATTATTCTAATAAGATACCAAAAGTGTCTCTTAGTAACAAAAAAGATAAAGAAATTATCGAGAAAACAATAAATAGTTTACCAAATTTAGTTAAATTGATGCAAAAACAAGAACTTAATTTATATATAAGGCATGTGGTAGATTTATCTTTTGAAGCAAATAAATATTTTAATGATATGCAACCTTGGAGTCTGAAGAAGTCTGACCCTAACAGAATGGACCAAATTCTATATACAATTACAAATCAAATAAAAAATATTACTATTTTACTTAGTCCAATTATTCCTGAGACATCAGAAAAGATATTAAAGATACTTAATATAAAATCTGTTAAATTATCAGATATAAATAATGATAAAGTTTTGAATTTTAACAAACCCCTAAACAATATAAGTATTTTATTTAAAAAAATTGACGAACAATGATTATTGACTCACATTGTCATTTAACTTACGAACCTATGTCTCTCGCATTAAAAGAAACTATTGATCGGGCAAATAAAGATGGTGTAAAATACATATTAACAATATCGACAGAAGATAATAGTTTTGATAAAATTCTTAAAATCATATCAGATCATAAATGTGTATATGGAACTTATGGTATACATCCACATGAGGCAAAAAATCACAAAAATATAGACTCAAGTAGAATAATACAAAAACTGAGTCTAAACAAAAAAATAATCGGTATAGGTGAGACGGGATTAGATTTTTATTACAATCACTCAGAAAAAAAAGATCAAATAAAGTCTTTTGAGGAACATATCATAGCAGCTCAAGAAAAAAAAATTCCTTTAATAGTGCACACTAGATCAGCCGAAAATGAAACTTTAGATATAATAAAAAGTTTTAAAAAAGAAAAAGATTTTAAAATTTTGATTCATTGTTTTACAGGTTCAAAAAAATTTGCTTTTAATTTATTAGATTTAGGAGCTTATATTTCTGCGAGCGGTGTAATAACATTTAAAAAATCAGAGGAATTAGCTAACACTTTTAAAGAAATTCCCAATGATAAAATATTAGTTGAAACTGATGCTCCTTATTTAGCTCCTGTACCTCTAAGGGGGAGGCCAAATGAACCTAGTTATATCTTACATACTGTAAAATATTTATCAGAATTAAAAAAAATATCTTTTAATGATTTATCAAAAATAACAACAAACAATTTTTTTAAACTCTTCGGTATTTTAAATTGATCAAGAAACTTACTATATTAGGATGTGGTAGTTCACTAGGCTCTCCTTGGTTAAATAATTATTGGGGAAATTGTAATTATAAAGATAAGAAGAACATTAGAACCAGATGTTGTATACACATCCAATTCGGACCAATTTCAATTCTTATTGATACCTCTCCAGATATTAAATATCAAATGCTAAAAAATAGAATAAAAAAAGTAGACGCTATTCTATACACCCACGAGCATATTGATCAAACCGGTGGTATATTTGAGTTTAGACCCATTTATTTCAAAACTAATACTGTTATTCCAATATATTGTAATAAAGGTACAAAACAAAGACTTATAAATACCTATCCTTGGCTTTTTAAGAATACAAAAATATACCCTCGAATAATGAAATTCAAAAGTACTAATAAAAATATTAAAATTAAAAAAGGTGTCAGTAATTTTTCAATATCTTCTATTAAAGTACAACATGGAAATGTAGACACTAGGGGATATATTTTTAATAAAATAGCATACATACCAGACTGTAAACATATCTCTGAAAAAAATTTTAAAATGTTAAAAAATTTAGATTATTTAATCATTGATTGCTTTAGACCTATTAAAAAAACATATACTCACTTAAATTATGAGGAGTCTATAAACTTAATCAAAAATTTAAGCCCTAAAAAAGCAATATTAACTAATATGCATGTTGATCTTGATTATAAGAGATTAAAAGAAAGCCTTCCAAAAAATATAATTCCTGCATATGATAATTTAAGAATTAATTTTTAATTTCTTTTTCAATTAGACTCACAAATTTTTTAGAAGTAGGCTTTGTAAATGAGGCAAAAGTGTCAAGAATCCTTCCATTTTTCCCCACTATTATTTTATGAAAATTCCATTTAGGAATTGCTGCTAATCCGTGATTATCTTTTGCCCATTTAAAAAAAGGGTGAGCATTTTTACCTATTACATTAATTTTTTTTGTTAATGGAAAAGTAATGTTAAAATTTACTTCACAAAATTCTTTAATCTCATTTTCATTACCAGGTTCTTGTTTAAAATTATTAGAGGGAACTCCTATAACTATCAAATTATCTTTATATTTGGTAGCCAATTCTTGTAAACCTGAGTACTGAGGTGTATACCCACACCGACTTGCAACATTAACTACCACTATAATTTTATTTTCATAATCTTTAAGTTTAATTTCACCATCATCAATTGAGTCAAAACTAAATTCATAAGCCAATTTATTGTATTTTGCATTAACAGAACTAAAAAAACTTAAAATCATAATTGCAGTATAAAATAATATTATTTTTCTCATTATCATTTATTTATAGCTTTTAATATAGCATTTAAGGGCAATAAAATACAATCTGATCTTTTATAATTATCTATATTAAAAAGTTGTCTTAGAAAACTGTATTTTTTTGTAAAATTTACTTTTTCTTTAAAACTTTTTTTTAACAAAACATCTAATTCTAAAAAATTCTTTTTATCTAATACTTGGATTTTATTAGAAAAAAGACTTGCCGAGGCTTGGCAATAAACACATGACTCAGTAATATATCTCATGGATTTAATTTTTCCTTTTTTTAAGATTAACTCAACAATAATTTTATCACCACATTTTTTATTTTTTAGTGAAATCTTATGAGTGAAATTATTCTGTAAACCATAATTTTTAGTATTATTTGCTAATTTAATTATTTTATCTGTTAACATTTTTTGGTGAAGCTAAAAGTAAAAAATAACCACACAAAGTAGATAAGAGAGATCCTGATAATACTCCGATTTTTACACCATCCATGTACTCCATATTATTTACAAATGCTAGATTACCCACAAATAAACTCATAGTAAAACCTATGCCAGTAAGTATACCTACAGCGTAAAAGGAAACCCAATTAGAGTTACTTGGCATTTCAGCAAATTTAAGTTTAATTGCTAAAAATGAAAAAGCAAATACCCCGATTTGTTTTCCAAAAAATAGACCGCATAATATTCCAAGAGGCACTGGATTCAGTAAAGATAATAAATTTAATCCCTCTAATGATACACCTGCATTGGCAAAAGCAAAAATTGGCATAATTCCAAATGCAACATATGGTGATATAGAGTGTTCTAATTTAAGTAGCATAGATTTTTTTTCATTTTTGGTATTATGTGGAATAGTTAGAGCTAACAAAACGCCAGCAATGGTTGCGTGTATTCCAGACTGATGAGTAAAATCCCACAATAAAATCCCGACAAGAAGAAAAGGGAAAAAATATTTAACATTTTTTTTGTTTAAAATAATTAAAATAATTAATGCAACAAGCATTAGTATCAAATATTTGATTTGAATATTTCCTGAATAAAAAAATGCAATAATAACTATCGCACCAAGATCGTCAATTATAGCTAAGGCTGTTAAAAAAACTTTTAATGAAATCGGAACCCTTTTACCTAACAAAGATAAAACACCTAAAGAGAATGCAATATCAGTAGCTGATGGTATAGCCCAACCATTTATCCTTGTGCTATCTCCCCAATTAATAAAAATATAAAATAATGCAGGAATTAGCATACCTCCCACTGCACCAACTATGGGTAGCATAGCTTGTTTAGGATTTGACAACTCGCCTTTAACAAATTCTCTTTTAATCTCTAAAGAAACTAGAAAAAAAAATATTGCCATTAAAACATCGTTGATCCAATGTAGAATACTTAATTTTAAACCAAAATTACCAATACCTAATTTTATTTTCTTATCTAAGATTTCGAAATAATGATTACTCAAATCTGAATTACTTATAAATAAGGCTAGTATTGCAGCAAAAAGTAAAATTAAACCAGAAGCTGCTTCTAATTTAAAAAAATATTTAAACGGCTTTGAAATATATTGAATCATAATACTCTTTACTCATATTAGCCAAATCTTTCAATTGCCAAAGTAAGATATTTGCCCTATAAAACATGCATTCGGAGCGTAGCGCAGCTTGGTAGCGCATCTGGTTTGGGACCAGAGGGTCGCAGGTTCAAATCCTGCCGCTCCGACCATTATGAAAAAGGCTAAAATTTATATACCATCTAAAACTGCAATGCAGTCAGGAAGAGGGAAGACCAAAAAGTGGTTATTAGTTTATGAAAGTGATCAAAATTTCATGAATCCACTTATGGGCTGGGAGTCCTCTACTGATACTTTACAAGAATTAAAGATAGAATTTGAAACTAAGGAACAGGCTGTTGAGTATGCAAAACAAAATAATATTAATTTTGAGATACAAAAACCAAAAAAAAGAAAAATAATAATAAAATCATACGCTGATAACTTTTTGAATAAATAATTATGTGGAGAAGTTTTTTTACTGAAAAAAAATGGCTATTGTGGTCGTGGGGAGGTTTTGCCTTTATTATCTTATCTCTACTTGCTCAAACTTATATCGATGTAAAAATAAACGAATGGTACAAAGGATTTTACGATTTACTTCAAAAAGCTCCAGAAAGAGAAATAAAAGAGTTTTATGATGGAATATTCCTTTTTATGAAATTAGCAATCCCTTATGTCATAATTTATACAATAACGAATTATTTTACTCGACTATGGGCATTTAGATGGAGAGAGTCTATGACTTTTTCTTATATGCCATACTGGAGAGCTGTCGACGCAAAAGTAGAAGGGGCCTCACAAAGAATTCAAGAAGATTGTATGAATTTTGCAAAAATTGTGGAGAGTCTGGGTTTGCAAGTTGTAAGGGCCATAATGTTATTAATTGCTTTTTTACCTATTCTTTGGGGACTTTCCTCTAATGTTGTTATTCCTTTCTTTAAAGATATTTCTGGATCATTGGTCTGGGTCTCTTTGACTGCAAGTTTAGGAGGTTTAGTTATAAGTTGGCTAGTAGGAATAAAATTACCTGGTTTGGAGTATAACAATCAGAAAGTCGAAGCAGCTTTTAGAAAAGAATTAGTTTACGGTGAAGACGATAGAAAAAATTATGTGAAAGCACCAACTATACTTCAATTATTTACAGGCATAAAGTTTAATTACCATCGTTTATTTCTTCACTATGGTTACTTTGATTTATGGTTGATAATGTACAATCAATCAATGATTATCGTGCCATATCTTTTAATGGGTCCGGGATTATTTACTGGTGCTATGACTTTGGGTATTTTAATACAAACTGCTTCAGCCTTTAGAGAGGTTCAAAGTAGTTTTTCATTATTTCTACAAAATTGGACTAGAATCACTGAATTAAGATCTATTTACAAACGATTAATGGAATTTGAAACTGCAATAAACTTTAAATCAGGAACCTACAGAAGACCTAGAAAATCTGATATAAGATCTTAATGGAAATATATCTCAAGCTATTTGAAGTACTTTTCCCAGTTTTTTTTATAATTGGAATTGGTTTCTATCTTGGAAAAAAAGACTCTAATCTAAATATAAATTTCATAACAAATCTAACAGGTACAATAGGAACGCCTGCATTAATTTTTTATTCTCTTACATCTACAGGCGTCAATCTTGAAACTTTTTTAGAGTTTTTTAGCTATAAAATAATTATGATTATTGGATTTTCCTTGATTGGTTTAATTACTTTAATGATTACTAAAAGAGATTTAATACGGGAGCTTCCACCATTGATATTGCCAAATAATGGAAATATTGGTTTATCTGTTTGTTTATTTGCATATGGTCCAAAGGGACTAGGTATTGCTGGAGCAATTGCCTCTGTTATCATGCTTTTTCATTTTACAATTGGAGTTTTCTTAGCAAAAAAGTCTTTTGATTTGAAAATTTTATTTAAAAATGGACCTATTTATGGAATATTTTTAGCACTGTTTTTTCTTTATTTCGATTATGAGGTTCCGCTATTTTTAGAAAATACGACTTTTTTAATTTCATATGCCACAATTTTTATGGTTTTAATGTCATTAGGAGTAGCTCTAACAAAACTTAAAGTATTCTCTCTAAAATTATCAATTATAAATTCATTTGTAAGAATGATTGGTGGTCCTTTAATTGGATTAATTCTAATTAATTTTTTTAACCTGAATGGGGTAGAGGCGGGAGTCCTTTTCATTCAAAGTGCAATGCCTAGCGCTATTCTTACCTATCTTGTTGGATCAATGTACTCTCCTAAGAAGGTTGTTGATAGCATAGCTGGCACTATAGTTGTTTCAACTACCATATCATTTATCACACTACCAATTATTGTCTATTTATCTCTTTTATATTTTTCCTAATAAAATCAATAACTTACATTATATAATTAAACTAAATTATTAATTAATAGGTAAATAATACTTACTAATATTTTATTAATGAGAGTAAATTTAGAAAAACTAATAAATATAGTAATAATGCTAGTTTTTTGATTATAATTAAACCTTTTTTTTAATAAAATTTATAAATTATTTCTAGCAATGCGTATTAAGAATATGCCGTTTAAGCGGCCATACATAGCTGATTTTTTGCGATCTTTAGATATAAGGTGCAACTTATAGTAGAACTTATAAATATACAACTTGATTTCTCCAAAAAGACTAAAACCGTTGATAATTAATAATTCTAGGTGATTATACCTTCATTTTTAAGTAATAATTTCTTCTTGCGTACACCACCTTTCCCAGAATAGCCACCCAAAGTGCCATCTGATCTAATAACCCGGTGACAAGGAATGATCGGTGGATAGGGGTTTTTAGCCACTGCGTTAGCCACTGCACGATAGGATAGGGGCTTTTTTATAGCAATTGCAACCTCTTTATAAGTTTTTGTTTTTCCTTTGGGTATTCTCTTAAGATAATTCCAAACTTTGAGCTGAAATATAGTGCCAACCAGTTTAGTCATATAAAAGATAAGATAAAATACCAATTACAATCGCTAAAATCGAGAAAAACCAGATAAGGTGAGAGCTTTTTTTGTGGTCTTTTATTTTATCCCAGTAATTTAACAAGAAAAATACCATTAGTACAAAAAGCCCGCCTAATAACAAATATTTGATCATATTAATCCTTTAAAACTTCAATAATTTCACCATTTTTAAAAGCCTCTAGTTTCTTTAATTCAGAGGGCTTTTTTGCATCTGCCCAATGATTTGCACTAGAAATCAACCTAATCTCGCTACCTTTACTCACTGGGGTTGGTCCAAAACCAATTGCTATAGCGTTTCCTTGGTTCCAAAAAGCTATTTCTCCCAGTTTAAATACCTCTTTTGCATCTTTTTCTGACATTATATTGTTTTCTGGCAAGCTAAAATAGATTTCTTTGCCCCAAGTATTAATTTTGGCTTTAACAGGCAGCATTGAATATATTTTTTTCCCGGTTTGAGTATTTTTTACCGTGCATTGTATTTCTAAATTAGTAATTTTTATTTTTATGTTCATTATTTCAACTGTGAATTTAATCAATTGACATCTTTTTTGAAGTATTATATATTTCCGATAATTAATGGTTATCGGAAAATATGAATGAAATAACAACAAAACTAAAAGAATTGGAAATACAAACTTTAAGCAATGTTAGAAGCTCTAAAGCTAATAATACTCTTAAAGCATATAAGTCTGATTTTAGAGATTTTAAAGGTTTTTGTGTTCAACATGGCCTAAAATCTATGCCTTCAACTCCAGAAAACTTAAGCATATATTTAACTAGTTTATCTAAAAAGTGTAAATTCAGCACATTGAAAAGAAGAATAGCTTCTATCAGCGTAGTACATAAACTTAATGGACATTATATCGATATAAAGCATCCAGTTATAACAGAGAATCTCCTAGGAATTAAAAGGTCAGTAGGAGCTCATCAAACATCAAAAAAGCCTATATTAATCAATGATTTAAAATTAATAATTAATCAAATTAATAAAGAAACTAAACCATCTATCAAATTAAGAAATAAAGCATTGATATTGGTTGGTTTTTCAGGCGGGTTCAGGAGATCCGAATTAGTATCTATTGAATATAATGATATAGACTTCGTATCGGAAGGGATGAAGATCTTTATCAAAAGATCAAAAACTGATCAAAGCGGCGAAGGAATGACAAAAGCAATCCCCTATTTCCAAAATCCAGTCTATTGTCCAGTGATTAGTTTAAAAAACTGGATTAATTTAGATAATTTAAACAAAGGTAAAATATTCAACATGTCTGATAAAAATGTAGCACTAATAATAAAAAAATATACTAATTTAGCTGGGCTTGAATACTCAAAATATTCTGGTCATAGTTTAAGGTCAGGGTTTGCAACTTCTACAGCTGAAAGTGGAGCAGAAGAGAGGAATATTATGGCTATGACAGGTCATAAAACAACCCAGATGGTAAGAAGATATATACATGAAGCAAATTTATTTAAAAACAATGCTTTAAAAAAAATAAAAATTTAGATTTCGAATGAAGATATGTTTTTTACATCTACTCTTCTATATTTTGAAATAACAGGAATCCACCTATTAAGTTCCTTAAATTTATGCGAGGGTATTATATCGATAAAGTTTTTATTTAATGCAGCAGATATATGAACAATAGATCCACTATGCATACTAATATTTGTTAAAGAATATTTTATAAAATATGCTAATAAATTTAAAGGCAGATCTTTGATAACAACTATATCTTCTAAAAGTTCTAAATTATTTAAATTATCAAAACTAATAATTTTATATTTATCTTTTAAAAATTGATAATACTTAATTTTTTCAATGCCTAATGATAGAATCACATGATTTTGTCTCTTAATTTTATCTATAAAATTAAGAATTGAAATAAATTCTTCTTTTGAAAGATTATCTGACTTATTATCTATATGAAATAAAAAATATTTATCTGGTAATATTTTAGAAAAAACTTCATAATCTTCTTTAAAATTATCATCTAAATAAAAAATATTTTGTTTACTTGTAATATCAAAAGAAAGTTTTGACATTAAATCAAAATATAATTTTTGATAATGAAAATTTGTCTCATAGTCTTCATTGCAGGATATATTAAAAGGAAATATTAATCTTATAAAGTAATTTGGTCTAAATAATTTAATATTAAATAAAAAAAAATTTTTAATTTTATAATAAAAAACACAAGCTTTTTTATTTGCAAAAATGAATAATGAAAAAAAATATGATCTTTTATTACCATCCATTTGAAGCAGATAATCAAATTTTTTGAAAATTAAATTTTTTAAAATTAAAAAAAAATCTAATATAAGCATCTTATTAATCACAATTATTTTATTTATTTCTTTATAATTTTTTACTATTTGATAATTGTATTTAGAACAAACAACTGTAATTTCAGAATCTGGTACATTATCCTTGATAATCTTTAAACAAGGTGAAAAATAAACAAAATCTCCAATTCTGTCAGTTTTAAAAATTAATATCTTTTTCATTAATTAAACTTATTTAAAATTTTGTTCACTGGTCTAAATTTATTAAGTCCTAAGGCTTTTAATTTAGAATTATCACCAAATAAGTCCAGAGCCCTTTTCTTATCAATAATGGGAGTTTTATTGACCATTTTGGACATATATTTAGCAATACTTACCAAGTTTATTTTTTTTCCCGAGCATATGTTGATAGGGCCATTGTAATTATTCTTGAGAATTTTGTAAATTGCACTACACACATCATCTATATCTATAAAGTCTCTGTAACAATTAATATTCTCTATTTTTTTTCGTTTTTTTATTTTTTTAATTACATCTGGAACAAAATGACCTTCTTTTTGCAAATGATGAGTAAAATTAAAAATTCTTGCCATTCCTATCTTAAAATTAAATCTACTTTTATTTTTGATGATAAAATCTTCTACTTGTTTCTTTGATAAACCATATCTAGACTTGGGTTTTCTTTTTGAATTTTCATTAAATTTTTTTTTTGAGAAACCATATACATGGGCCGTTGAAATAAAAAGAAAATAATCTGTTTTTTTATATTTGTTTAAATATTTAATTAAATTAATTGAGGAAGTTTTATTAACTTTTATTATATTTTTTCCCTTAAAAATTGCGGCGTTATGAATAAAATAATTAAATTTTTTTTTTGAAGCCCAATTCTTAAAATCATTAAGATTTTCAATTCTTTGGGGATAATAATAAAATTTAAAACTTTTATTAAATTTTTTTATAAAATTTTTTGCTAGGACCCCTTTGTGACCAGTTATACATAAAGTTTTTTTAAACACTTTTTTGGAAACTTTGTTCAATTTTTTTTAAAATATTTAACTTTATTTTATTAAATGGTAAACCAATAAAAAACCCATGGTTATTTATGTAGTCGGCATTTTTATATTTAATTTTCTTTATTAATCCATATTTTTTTACTGATGGTTGTTTTAAAAAATTTCCACTTATTATCGGTCTTGTTTCTATTCCGTTTTTTTCTAGCTTAAGCATTATATTTTTTAGTAAATTTTTTTTATTTACAATTAATGGTAAACCAAACCATGATGGATTTACAAATTTATTTGGTTTTATTACTTTAATAGTTTTATTTATTTTTTTATTTTTTTTAAATAAATTAATTATATTCCTTCTATTCAAATTTCTTATTTTCTTAAATTTAAACAAATCTTTAAATTGACTTCTACCAATAGCTCCAGCTATTTCAGTTGGTCTTAAATTAAAACCTGAGTTATAAAAAATAAATCTTTTATCTAGATGGGGATTGTTATTAGAAATTTTTTTTTCATTTGATAAATTTCTTGACCAACCATGAGATCTTAAAGATTTTATAATTTCATAATCAGATTTATCTTTGCAGCAAATCATACCACCCTCCCCCGATGATATTTGATGTGATGCATAGAAAGAATATGAGGAAAATTCTCCAAATGTTCCTAAAAATTTACTTTTATACTGTGCACCTAATGACTCACATGTATCTTCGATTAATATAAGTTTATATTTTTTTTTTATTTTCAGTAATTTTGTCATATCTGTTGAATTTCCAAGTACATGTACAAGCATTATACCTTTTGTTCTTTTTGTAATTCTTTTTTCTAAATCAGTTAAATTCATATTCAATGTCTCTTTATCTATATCTACAAATATTGGTTTTAAACCAGATTGAACTATTGGCCATAGCGATGTTGACCAACATAAACTTGGAATTATAATTTCGTCACCTATTTTTAACCGTTTTTTTCTATATGGATTGATTAAGCATTGAATAGCTAATAGGTTTGCAGAAGAGCCAGAATTTACCATCAAAGAATAGTTTGTTTTTAATTTACTTGAAAACTCTTTTTCAAAATTTAAGACATTAGTCCCCATGGTCAATTTTCCAGTTTTTAAAACTTTAATGGCTTTAAAAATGTCTTTGGATCTATATGGATTTTTAACTAGTGGGAAAAAATATTTTTTCATTAGTCAAATTTTGAAATTTCATAATTAATCATATCATCGATTAAATCTGAAGTTTTTAGTAGAGGTTTCCATTTTAATTTGTTTCTTGCTTTAGAAAAATTACCTTTTAGAAAGTCTACCTCAGAGGGCCTTAAGTATTTTTTATCTAAATCGATAATTATTTTTTTTGTCTCTAAATCAATCGCCTTTTCATTTAACCCTCTACCCGTCCATTTTAATTTAATGTTTATTTTTTTTGCTACTAAATTAATAAAATTTTTAACTGTTGAAGTGCTATTAGTTGCTATAACCCAGTCATCAGCTTGTTTGTATTGCATTATCTTCCACATTGAGTTTACATAATCTTTTGCATGACCCCAATCTCGAACGGCATATAGGTTTCCTAATGTCAATTTTTTTTGAATTCCATTTTTAATTCTTACTAAACCTTGTACTATTTTTTTTGTTACAAAATTTGGCCCTCTTCTAGGTGACTCATGATTGAATAAAATACCATTACAAGCAAACAAACCGTAAGCTTCTCTGTAATGAACAGTAGTGTGAAATGAAAATACTTTAGAAACTCCGTACATGGATCTAGGATGAAAAGTTGTTAGTTCATTAATTGATTTTTTATTTTTTAATTTTCCAAACATTTCAGAACTTGAAGCTTGGTAAAATTTTACTTTATACATTCTTAAGGCTCTTAAAGACTCTAAAATCCTTAAAGTTCCTAATCCAGTTATATCAGCTGTATATTCTGGTACATCAAATGATATTCTCACATGGCTCTGAGCTGCTAAATTGTAAATCTCTGTTGGTTTAACTTTATTTATAATCTTCAACACACTAGTAGAGTCAGATAAATCACCATAATGTAAAAAAAAATTTTTGTTAGTAAAATTTATTGAGTCAAATAAATGGTCAATTCTTTGAGTATTTTCACTAGAAGACCTTCTCTTTACACCATGAATGATATAATTTTTTTTTAGTAAAAATTCCGCCAAATATGAACCATCTTGACCGGTTATGCCAAAGATTAAAGCTATTTTTTTTTTCATGATTTAAATAGTGTTTAAAAAATCTTGTTTAATATTTAACCTCAATTTTCTATTATTTTTTAAAAAATATTCGTATTTCATAGCATCTTTTTTATTTTTAAATTCTTTACTGTATATTAATCGCCATTTTTTTCCTCTCGTAGACTTTGCGCCCTTTCCCTCATTATGCTTTTTTAATCGATTCTCAAGATTGTTAGTATAACCTACATAAGAAGTATATCTTTTATCTTTTTTAGATACTATCATATAGACAAAAAAAAACTCATATTATATTGAATTTAAACAGTTAACAATTTTTTTAATCTCTTGCAATTTCAAATTAGGATCTATGGGTATACTGATACAAGATTTTGCTAATTTTTCAGCGTTATTAAATTTTTTTCCTTTAAAATAGTTTTTGAAACATTCTAACTGATTAATTGATTTAGGATAATGAAAACCATATTGAATTTTATTTTTTTTTAAAATATTTGTTAATTTAGTCCTATTATTTACTTTTATAACATACTGATGATAGACACTATTTTTTGAATAATTTAATTTTTGTATATTTCTATTCAAAATATTATTATCATAATAACGGGCTATTTTTCTTCTCTTATTGTTTTGTTTAGATAAATAATTTAATTTTTCAATTAAAATTGATGCCTGCAGAGTATCTAATCGACTATTAATTCCTATTTCATCGTGTTTATGTTTAATAATAGAACCTAAATTTCTCATTTTAAGTAAAGTTTTGTATAACCTTGTATTGTTAGTTGTTACGGCTCCACCATCACCATAGCAACCTAGATTTTTACCTGGATAAAAACTAAAGCAGGATAAGTCGGATAGAGATCCTACTTTATTGCCTTTTTCATCTCTTGCACCATGCCCCTGAGCGGCATCATCTATAATAAAAATATTTTTACCTTTAATGATTTTTTTAATTTTTCTTATTGAAACTACACTGCCATAAAGATGTACTGGTAGAATTACTTTTGTTTTAGAATTTATTCTCTTTTTAATTTGGTTGATATTTATCAATGGATCATTTTCATTTATATCCACTAAAACTGGCTTTAAGTTATTTAAAATAATTGCCAAAACTGTTGATATCCATGTCATTGCAGGAACAATTACTTCAGAATTTTTTGGTAATTTTAAACATTTTAAAGCCAAATAAAGTGCATCTGTGCCATTGGCACAACCAACAGTATGTTTTGAATTTACATAAGAACTAAACTTTTTTTCAAATTCATGAACCTTTTTTCCAAGTATAAAGTCACCGTTTTTAATAGTCTGACTTATATTCAAATGAATTTTATTTGATAATTTTTTATCAAGTTTATATAGGTCTAAAAATTTTATCATTTAAATTTTCTCTAGTGTCTGTGTAATTTTTTTATTTAGATTATCAAAAATATTTTTTTTATTTTTAAAATTTTTATAAATATATTTTACTAGATTAGACAAAGGTTCATTCAAATCAAGTTCTGGTATAAGCAATTTATATTTGTTTGAATTTTTTGATTTAATAAATTGTTTAATCTTATAAATTGGCTCATTTTCATCACAGATTATTTCTGCTTTTTCAAATTTAAATTTCATTAATCTTATTTTTTCAGGCGAAATCCATGAAGTTTTAATGAATACTTCCATTTGATTAGGGTATGTTAAATGTATTTGTGCAGAATCTTGCATCTTATTTTTTTTCATTTTTAGTTTGGTACTAGAAACTTTCTTTGGTTTTTGCTTTAATAAATAGTACAAAATTGAAATATCATGCACTGCTAAATCCCATATTACATTTACATCTTTTCTTATTGGAGCTTGTTCTCTATATGATTCTACTCTAATCAATTTACCATACTTATCACTTTCAATAATTTTTTTTATGAATTTTATTGATCCTGAAAAAATAAACGGATAATCAACAAATATTTTACATTTATTTTTTTTCGATATTTTTTCTAAAATTTTCACTTGAGAAAGTTTTAAACATAATGGTTTTTCTACAAGAACATTAAATCCTCTTTTTAAAAAATATAACGCTAAATTAAAATGAGATTGAGTTGTTGTCGCTATAACTACCAAATCACAATCCTTACCAATATTTTTGTAATTTTTGCTAGTTGAAATGTTACTAAAGTCTTTTTTTGCTTTTAGTAAATTATTATTAGATAAATCTACAATTTTTTTTATTCTAAATTTTGATGAGTTATAGAAATTTCTACCAAGTTTTGGACCCCAATAGCCATATCCAATTAAAGCAACATTATAAATCATTTGAATTTTCGAATAAATTTTGCGGGGTTTCCAGCATACACACCACTTTTACTAATATTTTTGGTAACAACAGAACCTGCGCCAATAATAACTTTTGAGCAGATTTTAACAGGAAGTATTGTAGTGTTAGATCCAATAAGCACATTATTAGATATATCTGTTTGTTTAAAAATTTTATTTATCTTATTATTTTTAAAATCATCATTTATAAACATTACTCCATGGCCTATAAAACAGTCTCTACCAATTTTTACTTTTTCACAAATAAATGAGTGTGATTGAATTCTAGTATTACTTTTAATATAAACATTTTTTTGTATTTCAACAAATGGACCGATAAAAACATTATCTCCCAAAGTGGCGCCATAAATGTTTACAGGTTCAATGATTTTACAATTTTTTCCCTTTTTTAAATTAACAATTTTTATTTTCATCCTTTAATCCATCCAATCTAATTTTTGTTTTATTTTAAATTGAAAAATTTTAGATAAAATGAATTCTGCAACTATTTCACAATCGAACAATTTGAAATATTTTTTTTTTCCATTATCTCCTATTTTTCGTCTTGTTTTGTCATTATTTTTATAAAAATTTATTTTATCTGACAAATCCTCAACCGAATTATAAAAAACCATTTCATTTTTATTAAAGAAATTATCTAATTTAGTTTTTTTATCAACAAATGTTAAAAGACCATTACCAACTAAAGAAGCTATTCTGTTACTCGTTAAGTATTTAATTGCTTTACCGCGACTTAAATTTAAAGCCATTTTTGAGTTGCAAATTGCTTTGTAAAAATCATTAGCCCACACTGGCTCTTTGTTTTTAAAGCCATATATATCAAAATTTATATTTGGACATTTATCCAACAATTTATTTATAAAATCATTTCTTTCGTCAATTTTATTTTTTTTTAATGAGCCTCTATTAACACCATGGCTCATTGAGAAAAAAACATCTGATATTTGATCGTTTTCTTTTGAGATATTTAAATTTTCTATATTTTTATCTACTGGTATAGGTAGATAGTTAAAATTTTCTCTTTTTCTTAAAAAATTAAGTGAAGAAGGATGGGTAGTGATAAAATTATGATCTATTACATCATCGTATTTAAGTAATTTTGATCTATTGCTTTTGTAATCTGGACCCTCTTCGTGTAAATGATCTTCAAACCACTGAGCTATTTTAATATTTTTACTAGATCTTTTGATCTCATAGAGAGTATTTAAATCAATATCGTAAGCATGACCCAATAAAAGCAAATCAGGTTTATAGTTCATTGTTGTATCTAAAATTAGTTTATTTAAATACTTTGTCCCATTTAGATCATTAACAGTTTTATTATACCTAGTGACATCTCTGTCGCTTATATTTAAAACATCATTATTTTTTCTTATAAGGCCATTAGATAATTTTTTTGCTATAGATATGTAATATAATCGATAATTAAGTCGTGATCCAAAATTTGAGATATTTATTATTTTAAAGTTTTTCTTATTTGAATTAACATTGATATTTTTAGTGAAAAATAATTCTTGACGCATTTTATCAATTCTTTGAGTGTTAGTTTTAGTTTTATGTAAAACATTTGAGAGAAGTTTAATTTGATTGTTGACTCTTAATTTTTTTGAATTAATTAATTTTTTTAAATTCTTATAAAGTTCTTGACTATTAATTTTTTTTAAATAAAAGCCATCAGAAATAGTTTCTACAAGACCACCTATTTTTGAAAGTATTACAGAGGAACCTCTAGACCCAGCTTCAAGGGCCGTGCGACCAAACGGTTCTTCCCATGTAGAGGGAACCACAGTAATAGAAGATTTTTCAAAAAATTTTAATGTTTTAAAATGAGGTACCCAACCAATGAGTTTTAATCTTGGATGAAAAAAATTATATTTTTCTCTAGGTTCGTCTCCAATAACTAAAGCTTTCCAATCTTCATGCTCATTAAGTATTTTTATAATAGATTTTCCAAAAAGGTCATAACCTTTAGAATGGTTTAATTTACCCACGAAAGTGATTATCTTTTCTTTTTTAGGCATTTTATTAATTGGATCAATTGACGGATAAATAATTTCACAATTTTCACTGTTTTTTATTCTAAGTCCCTGAAAAAACTTTTCTTTTACCCAATTGCTGACAAATATTATTTTAGAACAAATATTAATTAATTTTTCCCTTTCCTTAACTGATCTTGAGCCCTCAAGAGTCTGTGGATTATTATGAAAAACTAAAATATAATTTTTTTCCGGGAAGTAAGATTTAATATTGATTAAATAAGAAGGTCTATTATGAATTTCAATTAAATCTACATGTTGATCAGATATAGAATTTACAAATTTATTAACATAATTTAAGTTTTTACCAAATCCATATTTATTAAATTCTAAATTTTTATACTTAATACCTTTTATCAAGTCTTTTGTATTTTGAGTGCTACCATATACTATTATATTTTTTAAATACTTACTTTTTTTTGAAAAATCTTTTACCCAAATAGAGGCTGATCCAGCTGCAGAGGAAATAAATTGATCTTTATAAGGTAACAAAACAGCTATTTTTTTATTAAGCATTAAAAATGTTTAATAGCCTTTTGTGTCAACTTTTTGTGCTTGATCTTTCAACATTGACAGGGCTTTTTTGGCACCAGAACTCATAAATCTCTGATCTGCACCTACTGTGACTAAATTAAAACCTAAATCAATCATTTCTTTTGCATACTCCGGTGTTGCATTGTGAATACCTGCAAATATTTTGTGCTTTTTAGCATGTTTTAAAATATTTAAGATTTGATCATAAGTTTTAGATCCTTTAGGATTATCAAAACCAGGTTTTTGCCCTATTGCTAAACTTAAATCTGCTGGTCCAATATAAACCCCATCAAGATTTGGAGTTGACATTATTTCATCTAAATTTTTTAATGCGTCACTTGTTTCTATCATTGCTAATTTTAAAATTTCATTATCTGCATGTGAAGCATAGTCCTGTCCACCATATAGCAAACCTCTAATTGGTCCAAAGCTTCTATATCCTTTGGGTGGATATAAACAAGCTTGTACAAAATTTTCTGCTTCTTTTCTATTACTTACCATTGGACAAATAATTCCATAAGCTCCAGCATCCAAAATTTTCATAATTTGACCAGGCTCATTCCAATTAACCCTTATCAAAGGAGTGGTGTCAGTAGTTGAAATTGCCTGAAGCATATTTAATGCATTTGGATAATCTACAACCCCATGCTGCATGTCTATAGTACAAGAATCCCAACCTTGATGAGCCATAACCTCTGCAGAGAATGAACTTGGAATTTGTAACCAACCATTAATTATTGGTTTACCTTCCTTAAACATTTGTTTTAATCTATTTTTTCTCATTCGTAGGATATTCCAAAATGTGTATATTTTATATTTAGATAATCTTTAATTGCCATTGACCCACCTTCTCTTCCATAACCAGTTTGTTTTATGCCTCCGAAAGGAGCCTCAGCAACAGCCACGACTGGTGTGTTTACTGCTACACATCCAGTTTCAAGTTTTTCAGAGGCCTTATTAGCTTTTTTTAAGTCGGTAGTATACACATAGCTTGCTAATCCTAGGTCATTATCATTTGCTCGTTTTATAACTTCATCAAAATTATTAAATGTTAAAATTGGTACAATTGGGCCAAAAGGTTCTTCTTTCATAATTGTAAAATTATCTTTTATGTTATCAAAAATTGTAGGTTCATAAAAATATCCTTTATTAAAATTAGCTGCTCTCTTTCCTCCTAAAAGAACATTTCCTCCTTCTTTTTTGGTTGTCTCTACTAATTTTTCAACACCTTCTAAACGTTGTTTTGTACATAAAGGTCCAAGCAAAGTATCTTTTTCCATACCATTACCTATTTTTAATTTCTTAGTCTTTTTAACCATGAGATCTGCAAACTCATCTTTTTTCTTCTCGTGAATATAAAATCTGTTTGGAGAAATGCAGACTTGACCATTATTCCTAAATTTAGCTGTGATAGCCATATCTGTTACCTTGTTTAAGTCAACATCATCAAAAACTATGAAGGGAGAATGACCACTAAGTTCCATTGTCACTCTTTGAACTTTATTTGCAGCTTGTTTAAGAATTAATTTTCCTACTCTAGTAGAGCCAGTTATTGAAATTTTTTTTACTACATCAGAAGCTATTAGTTCTGATGATATTTCGGCAGGGTCTCCTGATAATAAATTTACCACACCCGGAGGAACACCCGCTTCTTTACAGATATCAACAATTTCCATAACGCTCCCCGGTGTTATTACATCAGGTTTAACAATTACTGAACAACCAGCAGCTAAGGCTGTAGAAATTTTTCTAGAAGCTAAAATTATTGGAAAATTCCAAGGTATTAGGGCAGCCACTACTCCAACCGGTTGATAAACAACATGAATTTGGGTATTTGGAAAACGACTTTGATTTATTTCACCAAAAATTCTTTTTGTTTCCTCAGAATTCCACTCAAATATGTCGGCTGCTCCGCCAACTTCACCTGGTCCTTCCGTTAAAGGTTTTCCAACCTCCAAAGTTAACCATTTTGATAAAGTATCTACTTTTTTTCTTAATAATTCTGAAATTTTTCTAATAACTTTAGAACGTTCCCATGGCGATGTATTTCTCCAAATTTCTAATCCTTTTTCAGCTGATAATAGAGCCCTTTGTATGTCCTTACTATTTGCCTTTGATGCTTTTCCAATTATTTCCTCTGTAGCAGGGTTTATAACTTCATATGTTTCACCACTGGATGATTGCTGCCATTTACCATCGATAAATTGACCAAATTTTGAATACATAAATTAATATAAATATTGAATAAAATAAGTTAATTAATTATCTTATAAAGAATTTATGAAAAATATTCAACTCACTTGTGCTCATGCTTTAGTCAAATTCCTTACAAAACAAAAAATTTTAATTGAAGGAAAGAAAGAACCTTTATTTCCAGGTGCTTTTGGAATATTTGGACATGGTAATGTCGCCTGCTTAGGGCAAGCATTAGAGGAAAATAAAAAAGAATTACCTACTTGGAGAGGACACCATGAACAGAATATGGCATTAACCGGAATAGCTTATTCAAGAGCAAAAAGAAGAAAACAAATTTTTATAGCCACCAGTTCAGTCGGGCCAGGATCTACAAATATGATAACTGCTGCTGCAGTAGCCATGAGTAATAGACTTCCAATCTTATTTTTACCTGGAGATACATTTGCTAATAGATTGCCTGATCCAGTACTGCAACAAGTTGAACATTTCAATAACCCAGGATTAACACAAAATGATAGTTTCAAATCTGTTGTTAGATATTTTGATAGAATTACACGCCCTGAACAAATTATCTCGTCTCTACCGCAAGCTATTGAAATTATGTTAGATCCTGCTGATTGTGGTCCAGCTTGTATTTCACTTAGTCAAGATGTACAGGGTGAAGTATTCGATTATCCAGAAGATTTTTTTAAAGAAAGAGTTCATTCTATTAGAAGACCAAGACCAGACGATTTTCAAATAAAAAAAGCAGCTGAAATTATAAAAAATTCAAAAAATCCTATTCTAATATCTGGCGGAGGAGTTTTTTATTCTGATGCTATGAATGAGTTGTCTAATTTTTCTATGAAACATAATATACCAGTAACACAAACGGTAATGGGATATTCTACTATGAAACGAGATCATTCTCATTTTTTAGGTCCGATCGGTGGTCTTGGTGGTAAAGCTGCTAACAATATGGCTAAACAAACAGATCTTGCTATTGCGGTTGGAACTAAATTAGCAGATTTCACAACAGGATCATGGGCAAACTTTGAAAATCCAAATTTTAAACTTGTTTCTATTAATACTGCAAGATTTGATGCTAATAAACACATGGGCCAAGCTGTGGTTGGGGATGCAAAAGTTACTTTGTCAGAACTTTCTTTGGCTCTTGGTAATTGGAAAGTTGATGATAGTTGGAATAAAAAAGGTCAAACAGAATTAAAAAACTGGAATGAATATATTGATAAAGAAAGTGGTCCAACTAACCAAAAACTCCCAAGCTATGCTCAAGCCGTTGGAGCTATTTATAGAAATTCTGATACATCGGATATAGCCGTTACTGCAGCAGGGGGTTTAGTTGGTGAAGTAGTACAAGTATGGAGACCAAGAGAATTAAACACTCATGAAACCGAATGGGGATTCAGTTGTATGAGTTATGAAATTTCAGGAGCCTTGGGAATTAAAATGGCTAATCCAAATAAAGAAGTAATTGCGTTTGTAGGTGATGGTTCTTATCTGCTTTATAATTCTGATATATATAGTTCTGTAATTACCAACAACAAACTAATCATAATCGTTTGTGATAATGGAGGTCATGCAGTTATTAATCGTCTTCAATTATACAAAGGGGGCAAAGAATTTAATTGTTTGTTAAAAAGTTCAAAAACATCCAATCTTGTTCCAGTAGATTTTGCTTCACATGCAAAAAGTATGGGTGCAAACGGAGAGCAAGTTAATTCAATATCTGAACTTGAAGAGGCATTTAAAAGAGCAAAAAAATCAAAAAAAACTTATGTAATAAGTATTCATACTGATGGTTACCAATGGTTAGAAGGCTCTGCGTACTGGGAAAGCCCTACTCTTTCAGTACCTACAACTGAAGAAAATAAAAGAGCCCTAAAAGAACACCTTGATGGGAAGAATAAACAAAGAAAAGGTATATAACCTTTTTAATGGATAAAATTTTTAAAGTAGGTCTAATAGGATGTGGTCATATAGCCGAAACATATTTTAGAGCACACAAATATTTCAATAATTTTAAAATAATAAAATGCGCAGATATAAATAAACTTACATCTCAAAAATGTGCAAAAACCTATAAAATTAAATCTCTTTCAGTCAATGAATTGCTGCAAGATAAAGAAATTCAGGTAATTTTAAATTTAACAATACCGAATGCTCATTATTTAATAGCTAAAAAGTCATTATTAAATGGGAAACATGTTTACTCTGAGAAACCTTTAGCAGTATCTTTTAAAGATGGCAAAGAACTTATAAAAATAGCTAAAAGAAAAAAACTTTTTATAGGAAATGCTCCAGATACTTTTTTAGGGGGTGGAAATCAAAAAGCAAGAGAACTTTTAGACAAAAAAATAATAGGTAAAGTAAAATTTGGTACAGGCATATTTGCTTATCCTGGTATACAGTCTTATCATCCAAATCCTGAACCTTGGTTTTCAAAAAAAGGAGGAGGACCTGTAATAGATATGGGTCCATATTATTTAACTGCTTTAGTGAATTTATTAGGACCAGCTAAAGAAGTAACAAGCATTAGCTCTAAAGGTGTGAACAAAAGGACAGTCGGTATTGGTCCAAGAAAAGGAAAAAAATTTATAGTAGAATGTCCAACAACTTATTTTTCGACTATAAAATTTCATAATGGAACAATAATAAGATTAACACTATCTTTCGATGTAATTTCACATTTAAGAAATCACATAGAACTATACGGTGAAAACGGCTCTATGATTGTTCCTGATCCAAATATGTTTGGTGGATCAGTTTTAATTAGTAAAAAATTAGGTAGTTCTTGGAAAAACTTTAAAACCAATAAAATGTCATTAGGAAAAATAAATATAAGAACCCAGAGCTCAAGAGCAAATGAGTCACCTACTAATGCAAATTATAGAGGAGTTGGCCTATCAGAAATGATATATTCAATTCAAAATAAGAAAAAACATAGATGCAGTGGAATTTTATCTCTACATGTTCTTAATATAATAGAAGCAATACATTTATCTGCAAAAAATAATAAAAAACAAAAAATCTCTGTACTATGTGAAAAACCAAAACCTTTTTCAAATAAAGAAATTAATTCAATACTTAAATAGAGTTCTGTCTACTTAATATAGCCGCTCCTCTAACTCCACTTGCATCTCCATGTTTTGGTTTTAAAAAAACAGTTTTAAGATTAGGTTCATTAACAAAAATTGAAGTCTTTTTTTTAACTTCATCTAAAAAATCAATTTCATTAGAAATTCCCCCTCCAAAAACAATAGCATCAGGATCAAGGGTTGTAACAATTATAACCAAACACCTTGACAAAATTTCTTTATAATCATTAATAAATAAAGTGGTGTTTGCATCATTACCTCTGTATCTTTTAAAAATTTCCTTTGCAGAAATCTTTTCTTTAAATTTTTCATAAAATCTTTTTTCTATTGATTTACCTGACAAATATCCCTCAACTCTATTGGAAAAGTCCAAAATTTTGTCTGATCTTAAATTTGAAGTATCTTTAAGTGGCATTTGATTTAAACTCCATTCACCTCCCAAACCATTTGCTCCAGATATTATTTTTTTATCTATCACTAGTCCTCCTCCACAACCTGATCCTAATATGATGCCAAATACAGTTTCATAATGACTCGCTGATCCATCAAAAGCCTCTGATAGACAAAAACAATTAGCATCGTTTTCTGTAAGAATATTATTATCTAACTTTATTTTTAAATCTTTTATTAAATTTTTTTTATTTAACCATTGAGAATTATGTGCATTTTTAATTAAACCTGTAGTTTTGTCTACTGAACCAGGGTGGCATATACCAACATTAAATTTACCAGAACTATTTTCCAATTTCTTTACAATTTGAACGATCGTTTTTATGGTATTTTCATAGTCTTTAGGAGTGTGGACTCGGTCTCTTTTTATTTCAATGTTGTTATTATCTAATAGAACATATTCTATCTTTGTTGCTCCTAAATCAATACCTATTTGCATTAATTAGCTGAAGACCTATTTAATTCCTGAAGCTCTACTTCTAATTTATTTAATTCTTCACCACCAGCCATCATACTTAACAGTTTTTCTCTACTAATATCTTTTTTTTTATAGGTACCTAAACTTTTACCTCTGTTTAAAACTGTAAAACTATTTCCAACAGGATAAGCGTGATGAACATTATGAGTGATTAATATGACTGCTAATCCCTGAGAAGCAGCTTTAACTATATATTTTAAAACAACTGACGCTTGATGAACGCCTAAAGCTGAAGTTGGCTCGTCTAAAACTAAAACTTTTGCACCGAAATATATAGCTCTGCTAATTGCCAAACATTGTCTTTCACCGCCAGACATTGTGCCAACAGCCTGAGAGGGATCTCTAACATCTATACCTATCTGACCCATTCTCTCTGCAGCTATTTTATTAGCTTTTTCTATATCGAAAGTTTTAAAAAAAGGAGGTCCTTTCAAAGGCTCTCTTCCCATGAAAAAATTTCTTGTTACGCTCATTAAAGATACTAAAGCTAGATCTTGATACACTGTAGCTATACCCATATCTAATGCATCTTTGGGGCTATCAAATATTGTTTTTTTTCCCTCTACAATAATTTCACCTTCATCAGGCCTATGAACTCCGGCTAATGTTTTTATTAATGTTGATTTACCTGCACCATTATCGCCTAGTAGGCACATGATTTCACCTTTTTTTAATTTCATAGTTACATCTTTCAAGGCTATAACTTTTCCAAAAAATTTACTAATATTATTAAATTGAACTAAATAGTCAGACATTATTTGCTCTCTGTTACCTTTTTTCTTATATAATTATTAAAGATCACAGCAATCAACATCATTGCTCCTAAAAAAACTTTAAACCAGTCTGTATCCACATCAGTATAAAATATTCCCATTGAAACTGTACCAAATATTAAAGCACCAAATGCTGCACCAATAGCAGAACCATATCCGCCAGTTAATAAACAGCCTCCAACAACTGCGGCTGCAATTGCCTCCAATTCCTTTAATGTTCCACGCATTGTATCAGCTGATCCAGCATCTAAAACCTGAATAGTAGCAAAAATAGTTGCTGCTACTGCAGTACCTATAAATAAACTTATTTTTACTCTACCAACTGGTACTCCAACATTATTAGCGCCATTTTTATCTCCTCCAGATGCAAATATCCAATTTCCGTATCTTGTTTTCATTAGTATCCATGTTGTAATGATTGCTAAAGCTATGAACCATATAACTGATGGAGGTATACCTGTGGCGAGTGGAGATCCATCAGTTCTTAATGCAATTAGATTCATCGAACCTAACCAAGTAAAAACCCATTTAAAAGTATCAGTTGCAAATATCCATGCCAATGGATCATCTTCGATTAAAACTCTTAGGCCTGGAACCTGAGTTCGACCAGTAATCAATCTTGTTATAGCTAAAGTTGCACCTCTTAAAATAAAAAGCATTGCAAGAGTAACGATAAATGATGGTAAGCCTGTTCTTACCACTAATATTCCATTGAAATATCCTACTAGTACTGCCATTGAGAATGCAAAAATAATACTCATCCATAGTGGCCACCCCCAATAAATTGCTGGGATAGCTATACATATACCTGCAAATCCAATCATTGATCCAATAGATAGATCGAATTCTCCTCCTATCATTAACATAGCAGCAGCAATAGCTATTATTCCTAGATTAGCTGAGACATCTAAGAAGTTTAATACTCCATACGCACTAAACATTCCCGTATCCCCAGCAACTACACCAAAAAATATAAATACAAGTATAGCTCCACCAAGAGCACCAAGCTCGGGCCTATTTAACAGTAACCTTAATTTAGAAACTTTTTTGAGCCTTTCATCCTGATTGAAATCAGTTTTTGTTTCAATACTTTTAGACTTTGTAGACATATAAAAAAACTTAAAAAAAGGCCTAGTGAATTATCACTAGGCCTTAATAATATTATTCTTATCTATAACCTTGAGCAGCCCATTTTATTACATCCTTTGCATTATTAGGAGTAACAAAACCAGGTCCTGTCATAACAACACCAGCTGGCATTGTTCCATATCTCATATATTGAGAAAAGATAGCTATAGGTAAATAACCCTGTAGATACTGTTGTTGGTCAATTAAGAACTCAACTTTTCCAGCAGCAGCAGCTTTTAGCATCCCTGGCGACATATCGAATGTACCAAGTTTAACGCTTCCAACTTTACCAGCAGACTCTAATGCTTTTAGAGCAGCTTCTCCTGCAAGACCAGCTCCTAAAGTAAGAATAGTGTCGTATCCACCACCTAATTTAGCAGCTACAGCTTTTTGAATTTCAGTCGGGTCATTTGATGTACCTAATATGTCTACGGATCCACCAAAACCTTTTTTGAAACCAGCACATCTTCTATCTAAAGCGACGTTACCTACTTCGTGGTTAACACATAGTGCTTTTTTACCACCAGCAGCTTTCATTTTTTGTCCGCCACCTACGCCAGCTTCAAACTCTGTTTGACCTACGTGAGCACTAATACCTAGTTTCATATAGTCATCTGAACCTGAATTCATAGAGATTACTGGAATACCTGAAGATATTGCGGCTTTAACAGATTTACCCAAAGCGGCAGCATCTGGAAGAGTTATTACAATACCTTTTGGCTTTTGAGAAACAGCGTTATCAATTAGTTTTGCCATTTCTACCATGTCAAATGTTGCTGGAGCCGTGTATTTGCAAGATACTTTCATATCCTTACAAGCTTTATCAACTCCATTTTTTGCAACAGACCAGAAGGGGTCATTTGCTTGTCCATGAGACACAACAATAATATCTACTGCTAAAGCAGCCACTGACATCATTGCCCAGCTCATTAGAGCAGCAATTGTTAAGTATATTTTTTTCATTATTTATCCCTTAATTTGATTAATAAAGATGAATATTAAAACAAAAATTTATCTCAAATTCAAAATTAATTTTATAAATAATTCGTATTTCAACCATAGGTATATATAATTTTATATGAAAATAGAGGTTTTTTTCTTAACTGATAAAGTCGCTGCATTTGCCAATCTTAGTGCTTCATAACCGTCAAGAAAACTAGATCTAGGTTTAAAATTTTTTTTATGTAATTTAACTAAATCGTCTAATTGTAACTTATAAGCTTCTTTATAACGATCGATAAAAAAGTGCATAAAATTATTTTTTACAGAGGTATTTTTTGAAATATATAACTTCGAATTATTTTCATATTTATTGTCTGAGATCAACATACCTTTTGAACCGAATAATTCTACCCTTTGATCATAACCAAAAGAACAATGTCTAGAATTATTAATTAAACATAACACTCCATTTTTGCTTTTCATTGAAACTGTTGCAATTTCATAATCCTTAATTGTTTTATAAAATTTTTCGAAGGATGAAGCTTGCGAATTTAACTGAATAATCTTATCCTTATTTAGATAAAATCTACATAAATCAAAGTCATGTATCATCATATCTCTAAAGATACCTCCTGATGATTTAAGATATTCTATGCTTGGCGGTGCTGGATCTCTACTAGTAATTATAATTTTTTCCAATTTTCCAATTTTATTTAAATCTAATTTTTTTTTCAGTGAATAATGACCAGGATCATAACGACGATTAAAACCTAATTGAAATTTAGATTTTATATTTATTTTTTTTAATAATTTTTTTATTTTTTTGATGTCTAAATCGAGGGGTTTTTCACAAAAAATAGTTTTTTTAAATTTTAAACCCAAATCTATGAATTTTATATGAGAAGATGTTGAACTAGCAATAAAAATTATATCTATTTTTGGATTTAAGTATAAATCCATAAAATTTTTTGAAACATTACATTTGAATTTCTTTTTTGCGTTTTTTGACAAAATTTTATTTTTTTCATAGATAGAGTGTAGATTTAAATATTTATGATCTAAAATATTTTTTGCATGCATCGTACCAATTCTTCCTAGACCAATTAAAGCTACATTAATCATTTAGATTTACCCATTTTTTTTTCTTAGATGATTTTACACAAGCATCAATATATTTTGCAGTAATTAATCCATCGTCTTCATTTGGGAAAAACTTTTTTCTAGATGGATTTTTATTAGTAATTTCTTGTGATATTTCTTTGTATAAATTGGCAAATGCGCTCAGGTATCCTTCTGGATGTCCATACTTGATTCTTGAAAATTTCTTTGAGTAGCTACTTTCATTAAATCCTCTTTCTAATTTTTTTGTGGCACCCTTTGAATTTCCATATATTATGTGATTTGGATTATTTTGTACCCACTCAATACTTCCTTTACTGCCAAAAACTCTTATCTTTAGACCATAAACTTCTCCTCTTGCAGTCGTAGAAATCCAAAATAATCCCTTTCCTTTATTTTCATAATTAACTAAAACTTGAGCATTGGTATCAAATTTAATCTTTTTAGAATATTGTTTTATATCAGCGAACAACTTTCTACCTTCCAAACCTGTTAGATAGTACGCTAAATGAAATGCATGTGATCCTATTTCATTTAATACAGTAGAAATTCCTGCAAATTTTTTTTCTAATTTCCATTTAAAAATGTTCTTTGCATTTTTTAAAGTTATATCTTTTCCATTGGACCAATCTTGGATATATTCGACATTTACATACTCTATATTTCCGATTTTACCCTCTTTTATTAATTTTTTTGCATATCTTACCATTGGATAAGCAGAATAATTATGAGTTAATCCATAAACTATTTTTTTATTTTTTTTAATGGTCTTATATAATTTTTTAGCTTGAATAAAATTACCTGCAAAAGGTTTATCGGAAATAACATGAAAATTATGTTTAATAAATAATTCAGCAATTTCTTGATGACTACCTGGTGGTGTCATAATAGATATTACATCTATTGAGTCTTTTCTCTTTTTTTCTTTTAAACAAAGCTCTTTAAAATCTTTGTAACATCTGTCTTTTTTAATTCCAATTTTTTGTGCAAATTTTTGATTTACTCTTAAATTACGAGAAAATACTCCAGCTACAATTTCAAATTTATCGTCAAATCTTGCTGCTATTCTATGAACATGACCAATCCAAGACCCGGGTCCCCCTCCAATAATACCAAGCTTTAATCTTCTTTTCATTTAACTTAAAATTTAATTGATTAGGAATTAATAGTATACTAAAAAATATTTCTTTGTATGAAAATAAAATTAGGTGTAGCCCCAATAGCTTGGAGTAATGATGACATGCCTGAATTAGGCGGTGATACTTCTTTAGAACAGTGCTTACATGAAGCTAGTAAAGCAGGCTTTAGTGGAATTGAGTCTGGGGGAAAATTTTCAAAGGACTCGAGTATTTTACTTCCTAAATTAGCTAAAGAAAATTTAAAGCTTTGTTCTGGATGGTATGGTGCTAACTTATTAAAAAGATCAGCTAAAGAAGAGTTTCGTTATATGAAAGATCAATTTAAATTGTTTTTAGATTGTAATGCACCTTGCATGGTATTTGCGGAAGTGACCAACTCAATTCAAGGTGATCCTAATATGCCCTTATCAAAAAGACCAATTTTAGCAAAAGAAGACTGGAACATGTTAATATTAAGAATAAATGAATTAAGTAAGATGATGTCTGATCAGGGCATGCCATTGGCATATCATCATCATATGGGAACTGTCATACAATCTGAAGAGGACACATATCGATTAATTGAAAATACTGATGATACCGTTAATTTATTAATAGATACTGGGCATATGTTGTTTGCTGGTGGAGATTATTTAAAAATTACTCAAGACTTAAATCAAAGAATTCTTCATGTGCATTGCAAGGATATGAGAAAGAAAGTTTTAGATGAGTCGATTAAAAAAGATTTTAGTTTTAGAAAGGCATTTTTAAATGGTGCTTTTACTGTGCCTGGGGATGGCTGTATAGATTATAAACCTTTTCTTAAAATTTTAAAAAATTCTGATTATTCTGGCTGGTTGGTTGTTGAGGCGGAACAAGATCCTGCTAAAGCAAATCCCTTTGAATATTCAAAGAAAGGTTATGAGTATTTAAGCAAAGTAGCTAAAGAATGTGGATTTGAGATTATCAACTAACGATAAATTGAAATTAGCTCATTGTTACCTGCCGCCACACAAGGTGACTTTATACAAGTTCCTACAATCCATTCTGATCCAGCTTCAGACAAAAAATCAGCGCTAGAAACAAAAATTATACCTTTTTCTGTTGATTGACCAGCCTTTCCTTCTGCTTGAATTCTAGGATCTGATGACGTTTGAATTAGATCATCTTTAATCGAGTAAGGATTATTTAAATTTAAACTATTTAATATAAATTTAACTATTTTTTGAGAAGACCAAACATCTCCACATTTTTCTCCCCATGCGGTTAACAAATTTTCATCAGAAGAACATTTGTTTACTTGATCGTTCATAAATTCAACTACATTTTTATGATTTTGTTTTAATAAATTAGCATTTTCCTCAATAGCTGAACGAGTAGATGCTGTCCAAATCAACATTGTTATGACATAAATTAATGAAAATAAGACTAATAATTCCAAGGGACCAAAATTTTTGAACTTTCTTCTTAAATCAATCATAATTTGACAATCATATCTTTATCAATTTTTTTTTCAAAAAAATCAATAACATTTTTTATAGTTTCAATACCCATTCTAGAGGTACATTCATTTGTAAATGTTGCTGAGTGTGGACTTAAAACAACTTTATCATTTTTTAATAATGGACTATCATTATGTATTGGTTCATGTTGAAACACATCTAGACCTGCACCAAAAATAATATTCTCCTTAAGGGCTTTATCAAGATCAAGTTCATTTACTATACCGCCTCTTGCTGTATTGATCAAAATTGAATTTTTTTTCATTAAACTAATTGTTTTATAATTCATTAGATCCTTAGTTTTTTCATTCAATGGCATATGTAAAGATAAAATATCACATGATCTTAGTCCTTCATTGAAATTTTCTATTTTTTTTCCACCATGTCTTTCAATTATCTCTTTATTTTGAAATGGGTCAAAAACTTTTACTCTCATCTCAAAATTTAAACATCTCTTAATCAAAGATTTTCCAATACGTCCAAATCCAGCTATTAAAATTTCTTTATTAAATAGTTCTAATGTGTCAATAGATTTTGAGTTCTTTTTAAAGTTTCCTATTCTAACTTCATTATCATATTTTTTAATAGCTTTTGAAATTGATAAAAGCAATGCCATTACATGTTCTGCTACAGCTACTGCATTAGCTTTTGCAGTAATTAATAACTTTATATTGTTTTGTTTTATGTAATCTAAATCAACATTATCATAGCCAACACCATGTCTTGATATAACTTTTAATTTCTTACAATGCTTTAAAATATTTGAATTGAGTTTGCTAACTCTTAAAGTACACCCATCAAAATTTGGTAATTTTTTAATTAAATTTTCAGGTGATACATCAGTTATTACTTCATGAGAAAATTTGGGATTATCTTCAATTAATCTAATACCATCTTCATGGATTTCCTCTATTATTGCAATTTTATACATGTGTTCAGAAAAATTATCATCACAAGAAATTTATTAATTAAAATTTTTTAGATAATAATCTGTTCCTCCTCTTTTGTCATCAGGTTTTATAGATCCAATTACTTTGTAACCATATTCATTTAGCAAACTAATTGTTTTATCCTTGAGATTATCAACTATTTCAACTTGAATAAATATCTTATTATTAGAAGTTGATAGAAGATTCTTGGCACCCTTAATTGTTTTAAGCTCATGACGCTCAACATCAATTTTTAAAACTAAATTTTTATTTTTTACATTTATAATATTATCTAAACAATCCTTTTTAATTTCTTGATATTTAATTTTTTGTAAAGAATAATTGTTAAAATTTACCTCTCTATTCAAATCGTCTTTGTCAAAAATTGAAAACCCACTTTTTTTATTCAAATCAGTTACCCAAGATTTATCAGCTCCCTTTGTGTCTGATAATGCTAAATTAAAAAGAGTGATATTATGACCAGAATTATGGTCTAGGCTTTCTTTTATTTGATTGAAACTTTCTAAAATTGGTTCGAAAGTTAAAATTTTAATATTTTTATATTTACTATTAAAATACAAGCTATAATAGCCAATATAAGCTCCAATATCTAAAAAATAGTCGAGTGATTTGAAATTAACACTATTTTCAATGAAATCAATTTTGTTCTTATCATAAGACCCTTTTAAAAAAATTTCTCTATCTATCGATGATTTTGTATTTAAATTTATTTTGAAATTTTTTAATTGAATATTTACTCCACCTGGGAAAAAAAACCTCCTTAGCAAAGATGGAATTAATCTTTTAAAAACCTTAAATTTGTAAAGTTTTATCAATATTAATCTTAAATTCATAAGAAGAGATAAATTTGGCGGTCCCAAGGGGAATCGAACCCCTCTTTCATGGATGAAAACCATGTGTCCTAACCGATAGACGATGGGACCTTATTATTGTCGTTCTTATTAACAGAAATATCATCGATAATAAACTCTACATTTGATTTCCCTCTCCACTCGTTAAGAGACAATTTGCCCGCTATATTAAATATTTTATTGCTTTTTTTTAATAAATATGCGGCAATTTCTTTATCAACAGAGTTAAAGGCAATAGTGCTAATATTTAACCCACCCTTATCAACAAGAATAGATTTAATGTGTTTATTATTAATAATTTTGCTATTAGCAACTTTTAAGCTTTCAATTGCAAACTTTGGTTCTGGATTGCCCGATCCAAAAGGTGCTAACAAATAAATCTTTTGATAGAAGTCAAGATTAAGTGCTGAGGAAGAAATTACGCTATCTAGCAAAAGAGACTTTTTTTCATTATTATTTTCATTTAATTTGTTGTACTTATGAATTATAAAATCTTTAAATTTTTCAATATTTTCTGATTTTATGGAAAAACCCCCTGCCATTTTATGTCCACCGCCTTTTATAAGTAATTTTTGTTGAACTCCTGAAATAATTGCAGAACCAATATCGAAACCAACAACTGATCTTGCTGATGCCTTTCCAGTATTATTTTCAATAGAGATAATAATAACTGGTTTATTGAATTTATCTTTTATTTTTGATGCAACTATTCCAATAACTCCTTCATGCCAATTAGTACCACTCACAACAATGACTGGTTCATTATTAAATTTGTCAGCTTCTACTAATATCTTTTTATACATTTTTTCCTCTAGTAGTCTTCTTTCACTATTAAATTGATCTAATTCCGAAGCAATTTTAAAGACTTCTTTTGGATCAGATTTAAGTAACAAATCTACACCGTGAGAAGATTTTCCAACTCTACCACCAGCATTAATTCTTGGACCTATTACATAACCTAAATGATAAATATTTGGATGATTTTCAATTTTACATATGTCAATCAAGGTTTTTAATCCTAAATTTTTTTTTGTACTTAAAACTTTTAAACCCTGAGTGACTAAAGCTCTATTTAAACCAATTAGTGGCACTACATCACAAACTGTTGCTAAAGATACCAAATCAAGAAATTCGAGTAAATTTGGTTCATTGATATTTTGATTTTTAAACCAGTTTATTAATCTTAATTCTCTATTTAAGGCAACTAAAAAAACAAATGTTACTCCAGCTGCACATAAATAATTAAGATTTGATTTGTCATCAAAGCGATTTGGATTAATAATTGAAAATGCGTCGGGAAGATTTATTTCTGTTTGATGATGATCAATTACTATTACATCTATTCCTTTACTTTTTGCGAATTGAATAGCATCATATGACATTGAGCCACAATCTACAGTTAAAATTATATTAACATCTTTTTTTATAAGATTATCAAAAGACTCTTTGGAAGGACCATAGCCCTCTTTAATTCTGTTAGGTATATATGTTTCATAAGATAAATTCAATTTATGAAAATAATTTCCTAATAATGCAGCAGAAGATGCACCATCCACATCGTAATCTCCAAATATTCCAATTTTTTCGTTTTTTTTAATACTTTCTAGTATTCTCTGTGTAGTTTTTTTCATATCTTTAAGCACTTCTGGATTAGGCAAAAAATTTTTGATAGAGGGGTTTAAAAAATTTGTAATTTCTTCTTTTTTAATTTTTCTAATTGAAATGAGTTTACTTGTTATTTCATCTAGAAAATAATTATCTTTCAAATAATTAATTTCTTCTTGGTTATAAACTTTATATTTCCAATTTTTACCACTTACGGATATAGAATTCATTTATTGTATATGTTTGTAACTGTTTTAATTATTTTTTTACTTCTGTGTAAAGCGTATGTATTTACTTCGTATTCATTACCAAGGTCCTTTACACCTTTAACTAAATCACCAGATGTTACTCCAGTTGCACAAAAAATGACATCTCCTTTTATCATTTCTGATATATCGTATTTCTTTTTAAAATCTGAAATTCCTAGTTTTTTGGCCCTTATTTTTTCTTCCTCATTTAACACTAATCTTCCTTGCATTTGACCACCAAAGCATGACAATGCTGCTGCTGCTAGCACTCCTTCTGGGGCTCCTCCAGTGCTATAATATATATCATTTACCAGGTTATTTCCGATAACACTTAGTACACCTGCTATGTCACCATCAGTTATAAAATTAATTTTTACATTTAATCTTATAAGTTCTTCAATAATATCTTTGTGTCTTGGTCTATCCATTACACAAGCACTTAAATTTGAAATTTTTTTATTTTTTGCCTCTGCTAAAAGTTTAATATTTTTTTCAACTCCATTATCTAAATCTAACAAATTAGGTGGTAAATTGGGACCGATAGCTATTTTCTCCATATAAACATCTGGTGCTTTCAAAAGTTCACCCTTCTTTGAAACAGCCAGAACTGAGAATGCATTTGGTTGATTGTTTGCAGTAAATTTTGTTCCCTCTAAAGGGTCAACAGCAATATCAAATTTGGGGCCAGTTAAAGTTCCAAGCTTTTCTCCAATATAAAGCATAGGAGCTTCGTCCATTTCCCCTTCACCAATAACAATAGATCCTTCCATATTTATCTTATTTAACTCTCTCCTCATTGGATCAACAGCTCCTTTATCAGCTCCAATTTTATCTCTTTTTCCAATAAATTTTGATGCACCAATCGCAGCTTTTTCTGTAGCTTTGATAAATAAATTTAAAAATTTGGAGTCAATTGACATTTAGTTGTCATCAATTCTTATTAGTTTTGATTTTTTTAAGATATAAGATTTTTTATCTACAGACTTTAATATTTTATTTAGTGATTTATCCTTCGCAGAGTGGGTTATAATAATAATTGAGGATGATCCTTTATTCCTATTAGGATTTTGAATTAATCTCTTAACTGATACTTTGTTAGCAGAGAAAACACTTGTTATATTGGACAAAACACCTGGTTTATCTAAAACTTCAAATCTTAAATAAGCTGAAAAATTTCTTTCATTAATATTTTTAAATTTAAATTTTTTTCTTTGATTGTTTGATATTGAAAAAGGAAATTTGATATTCCCTCTTAATATTGATGAAATGTCAGAAATTAAAGCTGAAGTAGTGGCGGCGGGTCCCGCTCCTTCACCTTGGATTACACTTTGACCTACAGGACTACCCTCAACAATTACCGCATTAAGGACACCATCTATGCTTGCTATATAAGAACTCTTTTTAATGAATGTTGGATGAACTCTTTGATTAATTGAATTATTTATTAACTCTGAATAGCCTAAAAGTTTTATCTTATATCCTAATTTATTAGCATTCAAGATATCATCTTTATCTATATTTTTTATACCTTCAACATGAATGTTATTATTTAAAAAAGAATTAAAACACAAAGCTGATAATATTTTTAATTTCGAAGAAACATCATCACCATTTAAGTCTGCACGAGGATTACTTTCAGCGTAACCTAATTTTTTTGCATCTTCTAATACTTCTTTAAAATTTTTATTTTGTTTATCCATAGACGATAATATATAATTTGAAGTACCATTAAATATTCCATAAATTTTGTGAATCTTATTGGCAATAAGTCCCTCTTTTAAAGATCGAATTATTGGAACTCCTCCACAGACTGATGCTTCGAATTCCAAATTAACTTTATTTTTTTCAGCAATATTAGCAAGTTGATCACCGTATTTTGCTATAAGAGCTTTGTTAGCGGTGACCACATGTTTTTTGTTTTTTAAAGCTTTAAAAACTAAATTCTTTGCTGCCCCTTCGGATCCTCCAATTAATTCTATAATAAGATCGATGTGCTTATTTTTAATTATTTCATCAAAGTTTTTCGCCCATCTTTTTTTTGGAATTGATAAATTTCTTTTCTTTTTTTTATTCTTTGCATAAACTAAAAGTATATTAGGAATCGATCTGTTTTTTTCAGTTAATTGTCTCTTATTTTTAATTAAATATTTGTATAAATACGAACCAATATTACCTAAACCACAAATAGCTATATTAATTTTTTTTTTCATTAATTTATTAAAGAAATATTTGGATAATCTTTATTTTTTCCTTTTTTAATTAAATATCTAGATATTTCCTCTATATCGCATTTTTCTAAAATATTACAAATATTTTCTTTATTATTTATTTTCTTTTTAACAATCGTGTTTTTTGATTTTTTTAATATCTCATTTGATTTCTCAGAAATACTCGGGACAACTTTATCTTTTGAGGATAATTTTTTTACTGTTTTTTTGTTCTCTTTTTTTAATTTTTTTTTTATCTCTTTAATTTCTCTTTTCTTTTCGACTATTTCTTTTTTATTTAATTTTTTAATTTTCTTATTTTCATTATGTTTAACAATCTTAATATTTTGGTTTTGATTGGAAGACTCAGTATTTAATTTTACTAAATTAAAATAATTTTCTTTCTTTTTTTTTATAATTTTTACTTCAATTGATAGATTTTGTTCAAAAAATAATTTTGCTTCTTCTTTGTTGATGCATTCATGATCACCACAAATAAATACTCTTTTTGAAGAGGTGCATGAAGTTAAAATAATAAACAAAATTAATAGGTATTTCATTTTAATCCCTTATTTTCTTTAAGATTAAAGAGTAAATTCATATTTTGGATAGCTTGACCAGCTGCGCCCTTTACTAAATTATCTATTGCTGAAAAAATAATTATTTTCTTTGAATTTATACTTTGATTAATTGTAATTTGACACTTGTTTGTGTTTAAAACATTATTTGTACCTAGGCTTTTATTTAAACCTTTTATTTGAACAAAAATTTTTTTTTTGTAGAAATTTTTTAGTGTTTTAAAAAATTTTCCTGCAATTTTGTTATTTTTTACATCTATATAAATACTTGAAATAATACCTCTATAAGTTGGTATTATATGAGGGTTGAAAGAATAATTAGAAATTCTAAGTTCTTGGTCGATCTCAGCCATATGTCTGTGTTTGTATACACTGTAAGATGCACAGGAATTAAAAAAATTATTTGCGTCAAATTTTTTAAGAAAATTCTTTCCTGCCCCTGAATATCCCGATTTTGAATCAATCGTAATTGAATTTTTCTTAACCAATTTCTTCATTAATAAAGGTTTCAAAACCAATTGAATTGATGTTGCATAGCAGCCTGGATTTGAAATAATTCTATATTTTGATATTTTTTTTTCAGTAAATTCAGGTATCGAATAAATTGCATTCTTAATTAAACCTTTAGCTTTATGTTCCTTTAGGTACCACTTTTTGAAAATTTTTGGTTTTTTTATTCTAAAGTCTGCTGATAAATCTATAAATTTTAAATGATTATATTTTGTAAATAATTTCTTCGTTATTATCTGAGCATTTCCATTTGGCAATGAAAGGAAAACAACATCAACATTATTCCATTTAACTTTTTTCTCATTGATAAGATTTGGCAATCTTTTTTTAATTCTCTTATCAAATAAATTAATTTTTTTTCCAGGATGGCTTTTAGAACACAAATATTCTATTTTGACTTTTGGATGTTTTGTTAATAGATAAACAAGTTCTAAACCAACAAAACCAGTTGATCCAATAACAGCAACTTTAATAATTTGATTTGGCATATTACTTTTCTTATACCACTTAGAATAAAAATATAAAAATTAAATGATTTATCTTTTCGAAAACTGAAAGCTTCTTCGAGCTTTTCTATGGCCGTATTTCTTTCTTTCTACTGTTCTGGAGTCTCTAGTTGTTAATTTTTCTTTTTTAAGTATCTTTTTTAATCCATTGTCATGATTTACTAAAGCTCTTGAAATTCCTAAAATTATTGCTCCAGCTTGGCCAGACATTCCGCCGCCTTTCACACTGCACTTGATATCATAATTAGTTGAGACTTTAGAAACTTCAAGTGGTCGTGAAACTAATAATTGATGAGTTGGTCTCTTGAAATAATCTTTTAGAACCAAACCATTAACATAAATATTCCCTGAACCCTTTTTCACCCAAACTCTTGCAATTGATTTTTTTCTTCTACCCGTTGCATATTTGCTATCTTTAAAATCTAATTTAATCTTTTTGTTTTTTATTTCTGTATTATTAGAGATATTTTCCATCTTATGTAACTGAATTTTTTTTGTTATTTTTTTTAAAATCTATAACAGTAGGATTCTGAATATCGTGAGGATGTTTTTCTCCAGGATAAATCTTTAATTTTGAAAGTTGTTTTTTTGCTAACGGACCACCTGGTAACATTCTTTTAACAGCTAGTTTAAGAATTTCATTAGTTTTATTTTTTTTTTCCAAGTCCTGAGGTGAGAAATTTTTTATTCCGCCAGGAAACCCGGTATGCTTATAATATTTTTTATCTGAAAATTTATTACCTGAAAATTTTATTTTATTAACATTTGTGACTATAACATAATCACCATTATCTATATGTGGGTTGTATGTTGTCTTATTTTTACCTCTTAACACTTTTGATATAAATGCTGCTAATCTTCCAACAATTAGATTATTAGCATCCACTAGATACCAATTATTTTTTATTTCTTTTTTTTTTACAAACGGGGTCATTTAGATGCGCATAATTACAAGGTAAAGTTTATAATGTCAATTTAAATCTAAGAAATATAGAACTTAAAAATAAAGCTACACCACTTAATTGGTGAAGTAATGCGATATAATTATTAATGCCTGATAATAAAGTAATAATTCCTAAAAATATTTGAATTAAAATAAATGCAAAAACAATCAAATAGCAATTAATCAAATATTTGTGCTTGTAGAAAATTAGTACCCCTAGAAACAGTGTATATATAAATAAAAAATAAGCTAAATTTCTATGTATAAATTGAACTGAACTTCGATTATCTAAATCGAATAAATTTATGATTTTAATGTCATCAGGATAATAGTTGTCATTCATAAGTGGCCAAGTTTGATAAATTCTTCCAGCATCTAATCCCGAAACTAATGCACCAAAAAATATTTGTAAAAATATTAAAGATATCAATAAGTTAAAAAAAGTTTTATCTTTTTCAACTTGGTTATTATCTTTTCTTAAGTATAAATAATTTAATAAAGACCAGAAAATTAATCCGATTATTATAAAGGCCATTAATAAATGTGCTGACAATCTATAATGGCTCACAGTTACATTATTTACTAAACCGCTTTGAACCATATACCATCCAATCAAACCCTGTAAACAAATTAAAAGAAATATAAAATAAAATGTAATTAAGTCATTTTTTTTTAAAACCTTTTTAATTGTAAAATAAATTAATGGTATTAAAAAAAATATACCAATTAATCTTCCTAATAATCTATGAAAATATTCCCAATAAAAGATAATTTTAAATTCATTTAAACTCATTTCAGGATTTAAAAGTTTAAACTGTGGAATTTGTTTATATAATAAAAAATATTCGTTCCATCTATTATGAGTTATTGGTGGAAAAATTCCTTTAAAAATCTCCCACTCAGTTATAGATAGTCCAGAACCTGTTAAACGAGTAAGGCCACCGATAGAAATCATAAATAACACTAATATGAGTGAAATTGATAACCAATAAGTGACTAAATTATATTCTTTTTTATACATTTTTTATATCTATATAATGAAAATTAAAAATCAGATATATAATTAATGTCGCTATGAAAAATAAAAATATAAGAAAGATAAGAAAAAAATTAGATAATTTAGATATAAAATTATTAAAGATTATAAAACTGAGATCAAATTTAGTTGATCAAATAATTAAAAATAAAAGATTTAAAAAGGACATTGTTGATAAAAAAAGAATTAAAATAATTTTACTAAGAATTAAAAAAAAATCGAAAAAAATGAAGATCGATACTAATATAACTCTAAGAATATGGAAATCTATGATTAGAGGTTTTATAGAGTATGAGTTTAAAAATTTTAAAAAGAGATAATTACTTACTATGAGGTGGTAATTTTTTTTCAACGAAAATTTCGTGTTTTTTTGTATTTGGGTTATACTTTCTAAGTTTTAATTTATTCTTTGCTTTTTCACCCTTTGTTGGTTTTTTAGCATAATAAATAAATGCACTATCGGGTTTGGTTTCTGGAACCAATCTTACTTTAATGTGTGTTTTTTTTGCCATTTTTAATCTTTCTGATCTTATTTAAAATTTTTTTAGTTCTTTCAATTAAATTTTTTTTTAAATAATCATCCTTTACATTAAATGAATGATAATCGTCAAGAGAATAAATTCCTTTTTTTAGAACTAATTTAACACCTTTAATAGTCATACCTTTTTCTTTTAAAAGATGTTTAATTAATTTTAATTTTTCTAATAATTCTTGATTATAATATCTAGTGTTGCCATTCAATTTCAATGGATTAATTTCTTTGAAGTTTTTTTCCCAAAAACGAAGAATATGCGTCATGTTTTTATTATTGTTGTCAACTAGGCCTAAAATTTTTGTAACTTCAGAAATTTTAAGAAATTTATTGTTTTTATTCATTATTAATTTTATTTCTCAAACCTTCAGAAACTTTGAAAGAGATAGACTTTCTTTCGGATATTACATGATGTTCACCTGTTTTGGGATTTCTTCCTATTCTTTGTGATTTATTTAAAATTTTAAATGTGCCAATATTTTTTAAATTAAATTTTTTTTCTTTTTTTAAAATTATTTTTAATATATTGAAAAGATTATCTACAAATAATGAAATAGTTTTTTCAGAGGTTCCAAACTTTGAATATATTGATTTAGAAATATCTTTTTTTGTTATATTTCTTGAATTATTTTTCATTTAGATGTGAAAGATTATTTTTAATTTCTTTCATAAGATTTCCCTTTACAATTTTATAACATAAATCTATCGCATAATAGAAACCTATTTTATCTGTAGCACCATGACTTTTTACTACTGGTCCACTTAAACCTAAAAAAATTGCACCATTGAACTTTCTCGGATCAAGTTTATTTTTAAATTTTTTGAGACTAAAATAAGAAAACGAAATTAAAATTTTAGATATAATATTTTCTGAAACGACATTTTTTAAAGTATCTGTTAAAAATTTTGCTGTTCCTTCGGCAGTTTTTAAAGCAACGTTTCCAGTAAAACCGTCTGTCACAATAACATTTGACTCTCCTTCTGGAATTTTATTACCTTCAATATATCCATTAAAGTGGAAGTCACCTCTTTCACTAATTTTATTTAAAATATTATAAGCTTTTTTTATTGTGTCCGTTCCTTTTATTTCCTCTGAACCTATGTTAAGAAGTGCAACTTTAGGAACCTCACTTATAAACAACGACTTATATAAAGCTGCCCCCATTTCTGCAAACTCAACAAGATTATTTTCATCACATTCTACATTTGCACCTAAGTCTAAGACAACATTAGTACCTTTTTTATTTGGCCATAACGCTGCTAAAGCTGGTCTACTTATTTTGTCGATATTTTTTAAAATCATTTTAGAAATAACAAATAATACCCCTGTATTGCCTGCGGAAACAGTTATATCTGAACCAACATTTAGTTGAGAGTTAACTGCATTCCACATGCTACTATTTTTAGAATTTTTAATCGCTTTTAATGGGCTTTCCTCATCTGAAACAACTGAAGTTGTGTGAAAAATCTTTATATTTTCTTTACTTGTTTTATTTTTATTTAATTCATCATTGATTTTTTCTTGATCGCCAAAAATATTAAAAAAAAAATCTTTTTTATTTTTATTTTTTTTTATAAATAAATCTAAACCAGCTATATTTTTCGAAGGAGCATCCTCCCCACCCATTGCATCAATAGCAATAGTAATTTTTTTACTCATAATCTAATTAAATATCTAAGATTTTTTTGCCTTTGTAAAAGCCGGTCTTAAGATCAATATGATGAGATAATTTATATTCACCACTTTTTTTATCTTCTATGATATTCACACTTTTTATTCTATGATGTGATCTTCGTTTATTTCTTTTCGATACGGTGGTTTTACGTTTAGGTACGGCCATATTTGTATTTATAGTTAATTTTACCTTTTATAATATCTTTACTGTCTAAATTAAAGCAGAAATTATAGAAATCTTCAAAATATTTCTTTAAAACATCATTATTTGTTAGCAATTCTGAATTAATAATTAAATACTTATTTACTATACTTATATTAATTCCAGATTTATTACCATCGTCAAGATTTTGAATTTTTAAAAGAATATCGTAAAATATTCTATTTAAGTCCTTCATTTTTTTGTTTACTGAGACATCGCCCATTCCTAGTTCTCTAAAATGGTATTCAATATTTTGGAATAAATTATCGAAAATATCCTGTGTTATTTTTTTAGAAATATTTTTTTTCTTCAATATGTTAAAGACTAATGAAAAATGTATAAAAATAAGATAAATACGAGTTTCCAGCTTGTCATCTAGTTTTAAAGCGTCGTAAAACATTTTTTCTCGAGAAAGATTTGCTATTGTGGTATAAAGTTCGGTATAGTGTGTTTTATAGAAACTAAACATATGAAAATTATATATATATCTTTAATTTTATTATTATTACAAAATTGTCAAATAAAAAAGAGCACAAAAAATCATGGAATTAATTATCTAGAAAACAGATATAACTTACTTAAAGTAGATTTCACCAATATCAACGATACTAGAACTCTATTAGGCTATCCACACTCAAAATCTCTGGATAATGATAATACCTGGTATTATTTTGAAAGAACTATAGGAAAAGGAAATCTTCACAAATTTGGTCAACAAGTTCTTAAAGATAACAATGTAGTAGTATTGACCTTCAATGAAAGAGGAATTCTAAAAAAAAAAGAATTTCTCAATAAAGCAGACATGAAAAATTTAAAATTTACTAAAAAAGTTACTCCTAATATAAGAAATCAAAAAAGCTTTGTTAATAGATTCCTCGGAAGTATTAGGCAAAAAATGTACGGAAAAAACAAATTTTAGTGAGCAATTACTGAGAGCAATAATAGAGCTACAATATTTGTGATTTTAATCATTGGATTAACTGCTGGACCAGCTGTATCTTTATAAGGATCTCCTACTGTATCACCAGTGACTGCTGCTTTGTGTGCCTCTGAACCTTTTCCACCAAAGTTACCGTCCTCTATATATTTTTTCGCGTTATCCCATGCACCACCCCCAGCTGTCATTGAGATTGCAACAAATAAACCTGTTACGATTACTCCTAATAACATAGCTCCTAAAGCTGATAGAGCAGCTACTTTTCCACCAATAGAAAAAATTATGAAATAAAGTACTATAGGTGATAAAACTGGTAAAAGAGATGGAATAACCATTTCTTTAATTGCAGCCTTTGTTAACAAATCAACTAATCTTCCATAGTCTGGTTTTCTTTTACCTTTCATAATACCTGGAATTTTTTTGAATTGACGCCTTACTTCTAAAACAACAGCACCTCCTGCTCTACCGACCGCTTGCATTCCCATAGACCCAAAAAGATAAGGTAACAAACCTCCTAATAATAACCCAACTACAACAAATGGATTTGATAAATCAAAGTCAACCACTAAACCATACAAAGATGATGTACTATCTTTAGAATAATATTTTATATCTTCCGTGTAAGCAGCGAATAATACTAAAGCACCTAAACCAGCAGAGCCAATAGCATATCCTTTGGTGACAGCTTTGGTTGTGTTTCCTACTGCATCTAATGCATCTGTAGTTTTTCTTACATTTTTTGGAAGTTTTGACATTTCTGCTATCCCACCGGCGTTATCAGTTACAGGTCCATAAGCATCAAGTGCAACAACCATACCAGTTAATGCAAGCATCGAAGTAACTGCAATTGCTATACCGTATAAACCAGCTAAATGATTTGTATAAAGTATGCCAATCACAATAATGATTGCCGGTAGAGCCGTGGCTTCAAGAGATATCGCTAACCCTTGAATTACATTAGTTCCATGACCCGTTGTAGATGATTTCGCTACACTTTTAACAGGACGATAATTTGTACCAGTATAATACTCAGTTACCCAAATTATTAAACCGGTAACAACTAAACCTGCTATTGCACAAATGTATAAATCTAATCCGTTAAAAGAGGTATTGTTTAAACTATAATTTTTTTCTAATCCTATAGAAGAGTCTGTTATTGGGTAAAGAATTAATAATGACAAAACTGCTGTTGCAATAAAGCCTTTATATAATGCTCCCATAATATTTTGACTTTTGCCTAATCTTACAAACCAAGTCCCAATTATTGATGTAATTATACATGATCCCCCTATCGCTAAAGGATATATCATCATATTAGAGTCATTAGGAAAGAAGATTGAAGCTAACACCATAGTTGCAACTATCGTAACAGCATAAGTTTCAAATAAATCTGCTGCCATACCTGCGCAATCGCCAACATTGTCACCAACATTATCTGCGATAACAGCTGGGTTTCTTGGATCATCTTCTGGTATACCCGCTTCAACTTTTCCAACTAAATCAGCTCCTACATCGGCTCCTTTTGTAAAAATACCACCACCCAATCTAGCAAAAATCGATATTAAAGAAGCACCGAATCCTAACGCAACTAATGCATTGATAATTTCGCGATCTCCCGCATTTAGATTAATTAAAATTAAATAGTAAATTGAAATAGCTAATAATGCTAAACCAGCAACTAATAGACCAGTAATAGCTCCAGATTTAAAGGCTATAGACAAACCAGACTGTAAATTTTTTCTAGAGGCCTCTGCAGTTCTTACATTTGCTTCAACAGAAATAAGCATTCCTACATAGCCAGCAACACCTGATAAAGTTGCTCCCAATAAATATCCAAGTCCAACAAGAATGTTAAAAAAATAACTTACAATAACAAGAACTATGAAACCAACAACAGCAATAGTTTTATATTGCCTATTTAAATAAGCTTTCGCTCCAATTTGGATAGCTGTTGCAATTTCCTGCATTTTAGCATTTCCATTATTTGAAGATAAAATTTGACCAGAAAGTATATAGCTATAAGCAACCGCTAAAATACCTGTAAATATGATTAAATATAAAAGTTCTAATGAAGTATTCATAATAAAAAAAAGATAATTGCCAAAATAATAAATGAAACGCAAGTAAAACTTACAAAATTTTCGAACAAATAACAAAAATATTAACTTTTTCTAAGAATTTTAGAAATTTTGTCCAGAATAGCATTTAAATAAGCTATTTTTCCTTTTTCGAGAAATAACTCTGCAGTTTTCAAATATTCACTAATTATTACACTAATTTTGTTATTATGTTTAAATAAAAGCTCAAATATTGCCGCTCGTATAATTATCAAGAGTATTTTGTCAGTTTTATTCATATTAATATCATCTTTAAGGTTCGTTTCTATAATTTCATCGATTAGTTCTTCTCGTTCTATTGTTCCTTCTGTGACATCTTTGATAAACTTTTTAAACTGGTTTTTGTTATATTTTATAGAAATATCTGGGTTTGATTTTTTAGAATATAAATTTTGAATAATTTTCACTCGGGGTGTAACAATCTTATTGTTTGCCATAGTGTTATAAAAAACTTTTAATTGCTTTAAGAGCCTCCAACGACTTTTTCTTAATTCGTTGTTTTGCTTGACTTGTTGAGTCTGTTGTCAAAATGGCGTTGGCTATTGGTTTATTATTTTTAATCATTAGATTTATTAAACCATTGAATATTGCTTGAGATATCAATTGATTATGTGCGGTTTGACCTTTTATTATACAGCCTAATGCAATGAAACCATCGAATTTTTTGATGTTTTTGGAGATTGCAAGAGGTATTTCGAATGAACCAGAAACTTTAATAACATTATAAGATATTCTATTTTTCTTTAACAAATTACATACAATTTTCAACTTTAAATCAATTATATTTGAATAATATTTAGAAGCTACAATAAGAATTTTCTTTTTTTTCATTTTAATATTTTTTGTTTAATAATTTTTATACCAAAACCTTCTAATCCTATAATCTTTTTTAATGAGCTAGATACTAGAATAATTTTCTTAAGTCCAAGATTTTTAATAATTTGCGCGCCAAATCCGTAATATCTTAGGATGTTACTTTTAGTAGTTTCTTCAACAATTTTCTCTTTGATTGATTTCTTATCCTGTATAAGAATTAAAACAAATTTGTTATTTTTATTCAAAAATTTTAAACTTTTCTTTATTTTTGTCTCATTAATAAAATTTTTTTTATTTAAGTTGGTTGATAAAACCCTTACTGGTACGACAGACGACTTATTTAAATTTCCTTTCTTTATAACTACGCTATTTAAATTGTTAAAGTTATTTTTATAGGTTTTAATCTCACAATTTTTAAATTCTTTTGTATGAAATTTCGAATTGAGTGTATTAGTAATAAGTTTTTCATTTTTAAATCTGTATGCTATTAAGTCTGATATACTAGCAATCTTAATATTATGTTTTTTTGAGAATTTAATAAGGTCTTTTATTCTAGCCATTCTCCCATCTTGATTCATTACTTCACAAATTACAGCACTAGGATTTAATTTAGCTAATTTAACTATGTCTACTGATGCTTCTGTATGTCCTGCTCTTTCCAAAACACCCCCATTTCTTGAAACTAATGGAAAAACATGGCCAGGGGAAACTATATCACTTTTTTTAGCCTTAATATTGATCGCTGTTTTAATCGTTTTCGCTCTATCAAACGCAGAAATACCAGTTGTAATACCTTTTTTTGACTCTATGGAAACTGTAAATGCAGTTTGCATTCTCGATTTATTTACCGAAGACATTAATGGAAGCCCTAATTCATTTACTTTTTTTTTTGTTAAAGCTAAACAAACAAGACCTCTGCCGTGGGTTATCATGAAATTAATCTTTTTATAATTACATTTTGATGCTGCTACTACTAAATCACCCTCGTTTTCTCTATTTTTATCATCAACAAGAATAAATAGTTTTCCTAGTTTTGCATCTTTTATAATATCTTTGATCGGAGATAAAAAATTATTTTTCATTTTTATTTAAAATATTTTGAAATATATTTACTTAACATATCAATTTCTATATTTACTAAATCGTTTTTCTTTAAATAAATTAAATTCGTCATTTTTAAAGTGTGTGGAATAATTGTTAATATGATACTTTTTATTTTTACTTTTGAAATAGTTAAAGAAACTCCATTTATAGTAATAGATCCCTTATCGACTAATTTTTTTAAAATATCTTTTCTTAACATAATTTCAACGGTCCATGTTTGACCAATTTTAATAATTTTTTTTATTTTTCCGCAACAATCAATATGACCAAAGCTATAATGGCCTGAGATTAAATCACCATGTTTAATTGATTTTTCCAGATTTATGATATCATTTTTTTTAACCCTTAAAAAATTACTTCTACTTAAAGTTTCAGAGGATAAGTAAAAAAATAATAATTTATTTTTAATTTTTGTAAGGGTCAGACAAACACCGTTACATGAAATAGATGATCCTAAATCTTTTTGATTTAGTTTAAAGCCTGTTCTTAAACCAATAATCATACTATTTTTAGTCCTAAATATTTGTTTTATTTTACCAGTATTATAAATTATTCCGTTAAACATTATTTTTTTAAAGTAAGTTTAAAAAGTTCATCGCCGAAAAGATTGACTTTTATTTTCTTTCTTCGATTATAACATTTAATTAAATTATTAGAATAATTATTTTTACCATAAGAATTTAATTTAGTATTTGATTTAAATAAATATAATGAATTAATGAAATTATTTTTTAAAAAATAATTTAATAATCCGAGACCAGATTCTAGAAGTATCCTGTGATAACTTTTATTCTTCAGGTACATCAAAACTTTCTTATAGTCTTCTACGGTTTTCAAAGATTTAAAAAATAATATTATAAAACCTTTTCTTTTAAAGTATTTAATTTTATTTTTATCGTTACTAGAAGTAACTATATATAATTTTCTTCTGGGTATTTTATTTATCATAATTTTTAAATTTTTCGATAAATTGAGATGCCTATCAAAAATAACTACATGGGGTGATTTATTTTCAAGACCTTCAATGCGGCAATCAAACATCGGGTTATCTTTATTTATTGTTTTATAACTGGTAATTATACAATTATATTTAGATCTTAATAAATGCCCTCTTTTTCTTGAATATATATTTGTTATCCATCTATTTTTTTTGTTAATAGTAAAAAGATCTTTTGAAATTGCTATTTTTGCATCAATATAAGGTATATTGTTTAAAAATTGATTAAAATAACTCTTATATATTTCATATTGGTTATTCTTTTTTGAATGAATAACTTTAATTCTTTTTTTTTTTAAAATATGGAAAGCTTTTCTTCTAGTTATTGGATTATTATCAACAAAAGGAAAAATAACTTTCTTAATTTTTTTTTTTAAAATAATATTAGTGCACGGCGGCGTTTTACCATAATGTGAGCAAGGTTCTAATGATACATATAGTTGAGCGTTATAAAAATTTTTATTTTTTGAAAGTGCTAAAAATTCTGCATGTGGTCTGCCGTTTTTAGAGGTTATTGCGGAAGAAATAACCGAATTGTTCTTTACTACAAGACAGCCAACTGAAGGATTCTCTCCTGTGCTTCCAAGATTTTGTTTTGCTTTCTCAATCGCTAATTTGATTAAATTACTTTGATTTTGACTCATCTAAATTGCCAATAAATTGTTCAAAATCTTTAGCCTCCTTAAAATTTTTGTATACAGAAGCAAAACGAACATAAGCAACTTGATCTAAATTTGAAAGTCCTTCCATAATAAATTTACCAATAGTGGAAGTTGGTATCTCACTTTCGCCCAAACCCTCTAAATTTCTAACAATTTTTGAAATAAATTTTTCAATAGTTTCACTGTCTATTGGTCTTTTTCTTGTTGCGATTCTAATTGACTTAGAAATTTTATCTCTATCAAAAGGCTCTCTTTTGCTAGATCCTTTTATTACAGTTAATTCCTGAAATTGAACTCTTTCAAATGTTGTAAATCGCTCTTTTCTTTCACACCCGCATAATCTTCTTCTTCGAATAGCTGTTCCGTCTTCTGTTGGACGAGAGTCTACAACTGATGTGTCTTTTTCTCTACAAAAGGGACAAAGCATAGTAATTTATATTTTAGTTAATACTATATATAGGAAAAGATGCACAAAGATCAATGACCTCTTTTTGAACTTCTTTCTCAATTTTTGAGTTATCAGCTGAATTTTCGGACAATCCTTTTAAAGTTTTAGTGATCAAATCCCCAATTAATTCAAATTCTTTTTTTCCAAAACCTCTAGTAGTTCCAGCAGGAGTTCCTAATCTAATACCTGATGTGATCATAGGGCTTTGTGTATCAAAAGGAATACCATTTTTGTTACAAGTAATATTTGCTCTACCTAAACTAGCCTCTGCATCTTTTCCTGTTATTCCGTATGGTCTTAAGTCTACAAGCATTAGATGCGTATCAGTGCCGCCAGAAAATATTTTAAAGTTATTTTTCATTAATTTGTCTGAAAGTGCTCTGGCATTCAAGATCACATTTTTAGAATAAGTTTTAAAATCTTCACTCAAAGCTTCTTTGAAACAAACAGCTTTAGCAGCTACGACATGCATCAAAGGACCACCTTGGAGACCGGGAAAAACTGCACTGTTAAATTTTTTAGAAAGATCTTCTCTATTTGTCAAAATAATTCCTCCTCTTGGACCTCTCAGGACTTTGTGAGTTGTAGATGTTATTACATCAGCAAAATCTATAGGGTTAGGATAAACACCACCTGCTACTAGACCGGAGAAATGTGCCATATCAACTAACAAGTAAGCATCAACTTTATCTGCAATCTCTCTAAATTTTTTAAAATCAATTGCTCTTGAATAGGCACTTCCACCAGCAATAATTAATTTAGGTTTATGTTCAACAGCAAGTTTTTCAACACTGTTATAATCTATGAGACCACTTTTTTTATCGATTTCATAATGAATAGCGTTAAACCATTTTCCAGACTGGGCAGGTTTTGCTCCATGAGTTAGATGCCCACCTGAGTTTAAGCTCATAGCAAGTGTTGTATCTCCAGGCTTAAGTAGTGCTAAATAAACAGCACCGTTAGCTTGAGCACCAGAGTGAGGTTGAACATTGGCAAATTTACAATTAAAAAGTTTTTTTGCTCTTTCTATTGCTAAGTTTTCAGAAATATCGACGTACTCGCATCCACCATAGTATCTTTTGCCAGAGTAACCTTCGGCATATTTATTTGTTAAAACTGATCCTTGGGCTTGTAAAACAGCTTTAGAAACAATATTTTCTGAAGCAATAAGCTCAATGTGTTTTGATTGTCTTTCATGCTCTAGCTTAATCGACTCATAAAGTTCTTTATCACTTGATTTTAACTCTTTATCAAATAATTTTGAGAAATAGGTTTTAATTTTAGTTACAGATGACATATTATAATTTGTTAATCCTTTTCAAGTGTCTTCCACCTTCAAACTTAGTTTTTAAAAATATTTTCACATTATTTATTATTGTTTTTTTGTTTGTCATTCTAGCCCCTAAGCAAATTATATTAGCATTATTATGAGCTCTACTCAAATATGTTGATTTGCTATTATAGCACACTGCTGCCCGGATATCCTTGCTCTTATTGGCTGAAATAGCCATTCCAGTTCCTGACCCACATACTAAAATGCCAATATCACTTCTTTTTGCTTTGATTCTGTTTCTCACTTTTTTTGCATAATCTGGGTAATCTACTGAATTATTGTTTACGGGGCCTAGATCTATTACTGAAATATCATTGTTTATTAAGACATCTTTTATAAGCTCTTTAATTTCAAAACCGGCATGGTCTGAGGCAATACAAATTTTTTTAAATAATGATTTCAAAGTTTTTTATATTAATTGTATAATATTTAATAATAATATATTTAACTCAAAAAAAAAGTTTAATAAATAAAAATTTATGAAATTTCATGGAAAATACCCCAGTACTCGTCTTAGAAGAGGAAGAAATGAAGATTGGGTGAGAAGATTAATTAGTGAAAACAATTTATCCATTAATGATTTAATAATGCCCATTTTTATATGTGAAGGAAAAAATAAAATTGAGAAAATTCATTCTATGCCTGGAGTTTATCGCTACTCTTTAGATAAATTAGGATCAGTTATAAAACGTATAGAAAAACTTAAGATACCACTTGTAGCTTTATTTCCATATATATCACCTAGCAAAAAAGATGTTTTTGGATCCGAAGCTTTAAATGAAAACAACTTAATCTGTAGAGCACTTAAAACTATTAAAAAAAACTTTGAAATAGGCGTAATGTGTGATGTGGCTTTAGATCCTTTTACAAATCATGGTCATGACGGACTACTTAAAAATAATAAAGTGGTAAATGATGAAACAATAAAAGTTTTAATTCAACAAGCATTATTATACGCAAAAAATAATTGTGATATTATCGCTCCATCTGACATGATGGATGGAAGAATTGGTCTTATAAGAAAATCATTGGAAAAAAATAATTTTATTAACACTAAGATATTATCATACGCAGTTAAATACGCTTCAAATTTTTACGGACCATTTAGAGATGCAGTAGGATCAAAAAAATTGCTGCAGGGTGACAAGAAATCCTATCAAATGGATTTTAGGAATTCAGATGAAGCTTTACGAGAGGTAGCTCTAGATATTAAAGAGGGGGCCGATTTTGTAATGGTAAAACCTGGAATGTTATATTTAGATATTATAAAGAAAATCAAAGATAATTTTAAAATCCCAGTGTTTGCTTATCAAGTATCAGGTGAATATAGTTTAATAAAATTAGGTATTAAAAATAAAATATTGAATAATGGGTCAATTAAAGAAAGTTTGATATCTTTTAAACGCGCTGGTTCATCAGCAATAATAACTTATTTTGCTGAGGAAATTGCAAATCAATTGAAAAAAAATTAAAAGTATTTTTCTAAAATTATTCTTTGTCTAGGAAATTGAATATTATTAACATTAAAAATTTTATTTAAAAAAAGATTTTTAGTAAATATCAATCCCTTTTTTACTAATTGATTTGAATAATTTGAGTGTATTTCTCCTCCCACCAAAAATTTTGGAATTTCATATGAGAACTCATCAATTTTAAAAGAAAGTAACCCATCTTGATCTTCATTAAATTTACTTTTATCCCCTATATTTATACCATAACCTAATTGTTGAATTAATTCGATTTCCCATTTTAAGTAATAAAAAATAAAACTATCACTATCTAAATTTTTAAAAAAAATATTCAATGCTTTGTATATATCTGTGTTTTTTTGCAAATCAGGTAACAAACAATTGAGTATTGAAGTGGTGCATCCTAATACACACGATCTTATCTTATCATCAAAATATTTAGGAGAAATCGGTTCAATTAGCTCTGTTTGAAAGTAACCTATTTTATTATCATTTTTAGCTTTGTGATTTAAATATAAACGATTGCCTACCTGAAGATAATTTCTTATTTTTCTAGAGTTTCCTCCATATACAATACCAGAAGTTTTACCATGATTTTTTGTAAAGATATTTACTAAGTTGGCATTTTCTCTAAATTTTTTTTTTAAAAGTAAAATTCCCTCATCTTCCCAATTCATAATGTAATTTTCAATATGGCCAATAACTTTGTAGCTGCATTTTGTTGAGCGATTTTTATAGATTTTCCTGCACCCATTACTTTTTTGGAATTAGGAATTGTAACACCTACTTTAAAAAATGGGTCATGATTTGGTCCGGTTTTACTGAAAGTAAGATATTTTGGAAGTTCCTTATACTTTTTTAAGCAATATTCTTGAAGTTTTGTTTTTGAGTCAATATATGTCTCAATTGAATTTTCAATTTGTTCACGCCAAGTTAGCAAAACAAACTTTTCGGTAATTTTAAAACCATTATCAATATAAATAGCACCTATTAATGCTTCGAGACAGTCACTGGTGATTTTTTCATCTGATTTATTTCTATTTTTATAACTTTCACCTAAAAACATGTGTTTTTTAAGATTTAATTGTTTTGCTATTTGATAGCAGGTTTTTTTATTTACCAAGTTTGCAAATTTTTTATCAAGCGTGCCCTCCTTTTCATCTGGATACATTTCCATAAGCTGCTTAGATATGATTAAACCTAAAACTCTATCGCCTAAGAATTCTAACTTTTCATTATTATTTACATTATCATAACTTTTATGAGTTAAAGATTTTCTTAAAAGATTTTCATCTTTAAACTTAATCTTATTTTTTGATAAAAAATCTAGTGAAGCAATTTTGATCATAATTTTTTAAAAAATCTCTTTATTCTTATTGAGTCATTAATATTCCAAAATTTTAGTAAAGGACTTGTAATAGTATCATTGGAGAAAAATATGAAACTGGCTCTTCCAACCAGATTAATTTGATTTACATATCCGACACTAGTTAAAAATCTACTATCTTTAGAACAGTCTCTATTATCTCCAATAAAGAAATAATGTTTATCTGGTACGACATATTTGTCAGAATTTTCAATTTTAGTTTCTGAATTATATGCAACATAATAACTTTTTCCATTTGGCAATGTTTCTTTAAAAATATTTGTATTAAATTTAAAAGGTCCACATCTTACATCAACATTGTAATCCGTTTTTGATTTCAAAATTTTTTGATTGTTAATGAAAAGATTGCCATTAATAAATTGAATAGTTTCACCAGGTAATCCAATTAGTCTTTTTATATAATCAGTTCTATTGTCCGCAGGTGTTTTGAAAACAACTAAGTCTCCTCTCTGAGGAGTCTTGTAAAAAAATCTCTTGTCAGAGAAATTAGGACTAAATGGAAACGAGTGTTTACTGTATCCATACTTATATTTGTTTACAAAAATACGATCACCAATCAAAAGTGTTGGCTCCATAGAAGAAGATGGAATGTAGAAAGGCTGGAAAAATAAAGACCTAATTAAAACAGCTATTATTATAGCAAAGATTAAAGTTTTTATATTATCTATTATAATGTGGATTAGTTTTTGTTTCATTTTGAAATAAGGACCATTGCAATAGCATATTCTTTTTCATCAGATATAGTTAAATTTAAGCTATAATTATTTTTTAATATAAATTTAATTTTTTTTGAACTTTTATTTTTTAATCTTATGAGAGGTTTGCCATTTTTTTCGTTATCGATCTCAATTTCATGAAAATTAAGTCCCTCAGAAATACCAGTTCCAATAGCTTTTGAAAATGCTTCTTTAGCTGCAAATTTTTTTGCAAAACATGCTTTTAAATTAATTTTTTTTTTTAAACATTTTTGAATTTCTTTTTTTGAAAATATTCTTTTTAGGTAACTTTTTTTTTTTATCAATTTGCTAAATCTAGAAATTTTTACTATATCAATCCCAATACCATAAATATTCATAATTATTTAATAATTTTTTTAAATTTATTAATTGTATAGCGAAATCCATTAAAAATAGAATTTCCAATTAAAAAATGACCAATATTAAATTCTTTTATATGTTTCAGTTTACTTATAATTTTTGCTGATTTAAAATTTAACCCATGGCCAACATGAGCCTCAAGACCAATTATATGTGCCATGTTAATTGCATTTCTGATTTTCTTAAGTTCTTTATTATATTTTTTGTTTCTATCAATTAGTCGACAGATTTTACCAGAATGAATTTCTATACAATCTGAGTTATAGAAAAATTTAGCTTTGATAATATCATTTTGATTGGGTTCTATGAATAAACTTACTCTAATTTTTTTCTTTTTTAATTTAAAAATTATATTTTTTAAAAGTTCTTTATTATGATCTAGATTTAAACCACCCTCCGTAGTGATTTCCTTTCTATTTTCTGGTACTAGGCATACATAGTCTGGATTTTCTTTTAGAGCTATTTTTAGCATTTCCTTTGTTGGAGCCATTTCAAGATTTAATGGTATTTTCAATTTTGAATTTATCTTTTTTAAATCACTATCATTAATGTGTCTTCTATCTTCTCTAAGATGAATAGTAATTGAATCTGCGCCATATTTTTGTGCCAACATAGCTGCTTGTAAAGGATCAGGATAGTTTTCACCTCTAGCATTCCTTACAGTTGCAACATGATCAATATTCACTCCTAATTTAATTTTACTCATTAAATATTTCTACTACCAGGTTTTATAGCTTTTATTTTAGAAAGTGAGCTGGGAATATTATCTTTTTTAAAAGTTGGGATATTCAGCGTAATTTGCGAGACGATTTTCTCTTTTAAAACTGATTGCTTATTGGATCTATCAATTATACAACCGTAACCAACTGTTTCTCCCCCGTATTTATTTACCAAATCCATGCATTCTTTGCTTGATTTGCCAGTAGTGATTACATCTTCGATTATTAGCACCTTGTCACCTTTTTTTATAAGAAAATTTCTCCTTAAATCAAATTTATTATCTACCCTTTCAGCAAATATTGTTTTTTTTTTAAGCAATCTACCAATTTCATATCCAATGATAATACCCCCTATTGCAGGAGTTAAAATTAAATTGAATTTTTTGAATTGATTTTTTAATTTCACAGCTAAAGACTCACATATTTTTTTAGCTTTTTCAGGTTCACTCAGTAATTGAGCACATTGGACATACTGGGAACTGTGTAATCCTGAAGAAAGTATAAAATGCCCGTCTATAAGAGCATTAGTTTCTCTTAAAATTTTCAAAGATTCTTCGTAAGAAAGCATTTTTTTTCTGTTTATGCCGAATTATTTTAAAATTTAAATTTTTTTGCTTTATTTGACTTATCAAGTTTGTAAAGTTTTTTAAATCATTAATTTGTATGTCAAAAGAAAATTGTAAGTAATTTTGCTTTCTTTTAATTAATTCCACATTTAATATATTGCTATTGTTGATTCCTATTAGTGTGCTTATTTCTCCAAGCATACCTGGCTTGTGAGGCAAATCAATTAAAAGAGTGCTATTGTATATTTTTGGTTTGTTATGCGAGACAGCATTACTTCGATTTTGCCAATATCTTCTAATAGCAGCTCTTGCTTTCCCAGTTTTAGATGTAGATAGCCAATGCAGAGATGGTGATTCTTTTTTTGATGTCATTATCTTAATCATATCCCCATTTTTCAATATTGTTTCTAATGGCATATTTTTTCCATTTACCACGCTTCCAATGGCAGTATCTCCAATATGAGTATGCACAGCATATGCAAAATCAATACAAGTGCCATTTTTTGGTAATTTGATTACAGCTCCTTTAGGTGTAAAACAAAAAACATTTTCCTGAAACATTTGAAGTTTTGTGAACTCATAATAATGTTCAGGGCTATTCCCCTGTTCAATAATTTCAACTAAATCTCGAAGCCAGTCATATTCCTTCCAAGATAAATCAGATATTTTTTCCGAAGATTTATATTTCCAATGGGATGCTATTCCCCTTTCTGCAAACTCGTGCATATCAAAAGTTCTAATTTGAATTTCTATTCTTTGATTATTTGGACCGATCAAGGCTGTATGAATTGACTTGTACTGATTGATTTTTGGAGTTGAGATATAATCTTTAAATCTACCAGGTATAGCTGAATAATGAGAGTGAAAAACTCCTAAAGTTTTATAACAATCGTTAATATCTTTTAATACAATTCTAAAACCAACAATGTCTGTTAATTGTTCTAAAGAAATTTTTTTATTTTGCACTTTTCGCCAAATTGAAAAAGGAGTTTTTTCTCTGCCTGCTATTTTAGCTTTAATTCCATTGGCCTCTAACAATGAAATTAACTCTGTAGATATTGATTTAAATGTATCATTACGGTTATTTTTAATAAATTTTAATCTATTTTGAATTAAGGTCCTTGCTTCTTTATTTAATATTTCGAATGACAGATCTTCTAATTCATCACGAATTCTATTCATGCCCATTCTATCCGCTAACGGGGCGTAAACTTCCATAGTTTCTCTTGCTATTCTTTTTTGTTTTTCAATTGAGTCAAAAGCTTTAATAGTCCTCATGTTATGCAATCTGTCAGCCAGTTTTACTAATAACACGCGAATATCTTTTGAAGTTGCAAGGATAAGTTTTCTAAAATTTTCTGCTCGATAATTTTCTGCAGCCTTGTTTTCTAAAGCTGAAATTTTTGTTACTCCTTCAACTAAATCTGCAACTTCTTTGCCAAATTCTTTTAAAACTACATCGTATGTTGTTTTTGTATCTTCGATTGTATCATGAAGTAGACCAGTAACTATAGTTGCACTATCTAATTTTAAATCTGAAAGAATATTCGCAACAGCAAGAGGATGTTTTACAAAAGGATCGCCAGATTTCCTCTTTTGGTTTTTATGAGCACTAACAGCAAAATCATATGCTTTGCTTAAAGTATTTTGATTAAAAAACTTATTATAAGATTTTATTTTATCAATTAGTTCAATATTTTCAGACATAGATTAGTTATATCATTTTATCGAATTCTTGTAATCTCAATATGTGAGCTTCGGCTTAAATTTTTTGTTAAAAAATCAATATTTTTATTTGTTACAGGATGATGCCAATCAGGAGAAACATCTTTCAGAGGATATAAAACAAAATTTCTTTTATGCATATTTGGGTGTGGTAAATAAAGATCTTTATTATTAATAACAAGACCGTTAAAATCAATTATATCAATGTCACATACTCTTGGTGAGTTTTTGGTATTATTTAGCCTTCCCATATATTTTTCTATTAATTTTAAATTTTTTAAAAGTTTATATGGATTGCTATAAAATTCAATTTTAATTATCACATTCACAAAATTTGGAAATAACTTATTTGGATAAGAGGGTGTTTTATAAAATTTTGATATATCTTTGATTTTAGAAAATTTAGATATTAGATTAATACATTTATGTATATTATCAATTTTACTTCCCCAAAAAGATTTTAAATTTGAACCAATGCTTAGAAATATCATTTGTTTTTTTTTGCAAAAAATTTAGCTTTTTCTCTGTTCCAGTCTCTTTTTTTAATTGTTTCTCTTTTATCGTAAAGTTTTTTTCCTTTGGCAACAGCTATTTCGACTTTTGCTTTTCCTTTAAAGAAATAAAGTTTAGTAGGTATGACAGTAAGTCCATCGCGATTTATGCTTCCTATAATTTTATTAATTTCTTTTTTATTTAAAAGAAGTTTTCTCTCATTTTTTGGATTATGATTATTATATGAGGATTGTCTATAAAGTGGAATATGTGAATTTATTAAAAAAATTTCCCCACCTTTGTCAACTGCATATGAATCGTTAATATTTCCTTTTCCTTCTCTCAATGATTTTACCTCCGAACCCTTTAAGCTAATTCCTGCTTCAAATATTTCTTGAATAAAATAATTAAAAGAAGCTTTTCTATTTAGACATATGATTTTTTTTCCAGATGAAACTTTATGTTTCATTAAATTAATTTTGCGATTTTTAGCGCTTTAATAACTTCTTCTTTTGTTTGGCTTTTAATTTCTACCAGTGGTAATCTTACATTTGGTGATGACAATTTTAATAACGATGCAGCGAATTTAACTGGTGAAGGGTTGCTTTCTATAAATAAAGCTTTATGCAACGGTAATAAAAGGTTGTTTATTTCTTCAGCTTTTTTACTTTTTAAATTTTTTGATAATTCTGATTGAAATTCAGAACAAAGTTTAGGTGCAACATTTGCAGTTACACCGATACATCCTACTCCGCCTCTTTTATTGAACTCTAATGCATTTCCATCCTCTCCTGTCAATTGAATAAATTCCTTACCCATAGCTTTTAATTGTTTATCTACTCTATTAAGGTCACCAGTCGCATCCTTTACGCCTACAATGTTTTTTAATTCAAATAACTTTGCCATTGTGTCTACGGACATATCTATTACAGATCTAGATGGAATATTATAAATTATTATTGGTATACCAACATTGTCGTTAATTTTTTTATAATGTTGATATAAACCTTCCTGTGTAGGTTTGTTATAATATGGAGTTACAATTAACAAAGCATCAGCTCCTGATTTTTCCGCGTGAGTTGATAACTCGATGGCCTCTGCCGTAGAATTAGACCCTGTACCCGCTATAACCGGGATCTTGCCTTTACACTCTTTAACTGCTAATTCTATTACTTTATTATGTTCACTGTGGGATAAAGTTGGAGACTCACCCGTTGTACCAGCTGGTACAACACCATTTGTACCATTTTTAATGTGATGATGGATCAATTTAACGTAATTTTCCTCATTCAATTTATCATTTTTAAATGGGGTAATTAAAGCAACGATTGAACCTTTAAACATAAATCAATATAAGATAGCTAATCTATAAATTATGCTTATTCGTTTAATTAGTCTAGTACTATTATTGTTATTTTCAATATTTACTAAACCTATTTTTTCTAATGAAATAATTTTACCAAAAGAAAAACCTTCTGTTTTTAAGAAGATTGAGAGAAATATTAACAAAAATACCCAAATAGTACCTAGTAAAAAACCAACTATCAGTGAGAAAAATCAAGAAGAGAAAAAGATTGATAAGACTTTACAAAAAAAAGAAAATGTAAAGCTAATAGAAAAAAAAATAAAAAATACAAATTTAATTCTTCCTCAAAAAAAGCCTGAAACTTACAGAAAAACAAAAACTGTAAAAAAATCTAATTATTTGAGTCAAAAAGACTTTGAAAAAGCAAAAATAGTATTTGAACACATAAAAAATAAGAAATGGATTACAGCTTACAAATCTTCAACAAGAATGAAAGATAAAGATTTTAAGAATTTTATACAGTGGCTCTATTTGCTTAAAACAGGGAATAATGCCAGTTTTAATGATTATACAACTTTTGTTCAAAAAAACACTTATTATCCAAGAATAGGACGATTACAGTATTTAGCTGAACAAAAAATTAATTTAAAAAGTTCAACTCCCAATATTATTATAAATTGGTTTGAAAATTATCCTCCCGTCAGCGGCACTGGTAAATTAAAATTAGCCGAAGCTTTATTGAAAAAAAGAGCAAATAGTGATGTTAATAAACTAATTAAAGAAGGATGGGTGACGGCAGATCTTAGCAGAAGTCAATTGCGATATTATAAAAATAAATTTAAAAAAATTTTATCATCAGATGATCATATTAAGAGAGCAGAATATCTAGCTTGGGAGAGAAAGTATTGGGATTTGAAACGACTTTTAATTTACTTACCAAAAGATTACAAGGCTTTATATAATGCAAGACAAATATTGATGAGCAACTCTTATGGTGTTGATAATGCCATATCAAAAGTTCCTGAAAAATTTAAAAATGATATTGGATTACAATATGACAGATTAAGATGGAGAAACCGAAGAGGTCGATTAGAATCATCGCTGCAAATTTTATACGAAAATTCAAATAAGTCTGAAGATGAATTAAAAAGGGCTGATTTATGGTGGAAGCAAAGAGAAAGTATTGTAAGATCGCTAATATATAAAAAAAGATATAAAACTGCTTATAAAATTGCAAGTGAACACTCTTTAACATCAGGACCTGCGTTTGCAGAGGCAGAATGGTTATCTGGTTGGGTGGCACATAGTTTTTTAAACTCTCAAGAATATGCTATAAACCATTTTTTAAATTTTTATGAAAATGTAAGCTATCCTATAAGTCTTTCAAGGGGAGCATATTGGTTAGGTAAATCATACAAAGCTTTAGGGAATAATAAACAAGCAGAAAACTATTTTTTAGAGGGTTCTCAATTTTTGACAACATATTACGGTCAATTAAGCTTAAAAGAATTAAATATATCACCGGATATAGAGTTGAATGATGGAACAAAATTTTCAAAAGAATATGAAAAAGAATTTGAAAAAAATAAATTAATTAAAATTGTAAAAATTTTAAAAGAATTAGATCAAACTAAATACACCAAAGATATTCTTAAACATTTAGCTTCACTAGATATAGAAAAAGGTAGCGAGGTATTAGCCGCAAGATTAGCAGTTGAAGTTGAAAGATATGATTTTGCGATTCAAATTTCAAAAAAAGCTTCCTATGAAAAAAGATTTTATTTAAATTATAATTACCCAATAATTACTACTCCAAGAACAATTAATTCAAAGACAATGCCGCGTTCTGAACTTATCTTAGCAATAATCAGACAAGAAAGTGAATTTGATAGAAAAGCCTATAGTTATGCAGGAGCTAGAGGGATGATGCAGTTAATGAAATACACAGCTAAAACTGTAGCAAAGCAAGCTGGACTTCCTTACAGTATTTCTGGCTTAACACAAGATCCTGAATATAATATTAAGCTAGGTACTTATTATTTTAATTCTTTATTAGAAGATTATGGTGGTGTTTATCCTTTTGCTATTGCTGCTTACAATGCTGGTCCTAATAGAGTCAAAACATGGAGAAGAGTAAATGGTGACCCCTCCAAAGGTCAGATTAGTTATATTGATTGGATCGAGTTAATTAGATTTAAAGAGACGAGAAACTATGTTCAAAGAGTTCTAGAAAATGTAAATGTATACAAATACATGATAAACAAACAACCAGTAAAAATGGAAGGCTTTTTAAGATAATTCTGGCGGTGAGAGAGGGATTCGAACCCTCGGTACGGCTTTTCAACCGTACGTCGGTTTAGCAAACCGATGGTTTAAACCAACTCACCCATCTCACCTTAAGTATTTATATCTTTATAATAAAATTTTCACTATATTGCACCAAATTTATCATGCAACAAAAACAGTTATCTGGAATTTTTTATGCTGCATTTGCTTCACTTTGGTGGGGAGTAGTAGGTACAATTTTTTTTAAATTTGTTTCATTTGCGTCATATATTGAACTTACTGTTCATAGAACTATATGGACTGCTGTTCTATTATTAATCACAACCAGTATTTATAAAAAATGGCCAGAGTTTCTTAAAATTATAAAAAAAAAGAAAAATCAATTTCTTCTTTTTTTTATATCTGGATTATTAGTCAGTATTAATTGGGGAACATGGCTTTACGCTGTTAGCGTTAATAGACTATTAGACTCTAGTTTAGGTTATTATATTTATCCAATAATAAGTGTTTTTTTAGGTAAAATATTTTTGAGAGAAAAGTTAAATAAAAACCAATTTATTGCGGTAATTTTGGTTATCATATCATTACTTTATTTTTTGTTAAAATTAGGTGAGCTACCATGGATTGGTCTAACAGTAGCAATTACCTTTAGTTTATATGGACTTATTAGAAAAAAAATTAAAGTATCACCTGATATTGGTCTTTTAATAGAAACTTTATTAATTTCACCAATAGCTGTCATCTTATTTATTTATTTAATGAAATTAAATATAAATGTATTTTCATATAAAGAGCCTCTTTTATCGTTCTATTTATTTTGGTCTGGGTTTATGACTTTGGTTCCTTTGTTTTTATACACTCTCGGTTTTAAAATCATTGGTATAGGTCCAGCAAGTATGATTTTATTTTTAACTCCTACATCTCAATTTTTATTAGGGATTACATATTTTGGTGAAATATTAACTTTGGAAAAATTTTTTGGTTTTGTAATAATTTGGGTTGCTGTTTTTATTTATCTTAATGAATTGCGTAAAGAATAACACATAATAATAATTAAGGGCACAACCAACGCTACCATGAATGAAATAAAAAGCAAATTCGTTGAAATAAGTTGGTTAAAATTATCCAGAGAAAAAAGATTACCTACTAATAAGCTAGATTGAAATGATTGGTTTGGAAAAAATAATAACCCAGATATCAAACCTGATATAATTGAAATTTTGGCTAGTTTAATATTGAATTTTTTATTTATAAAACCGTAAAATATCGTAATAACTGCAGCACAACAAAGAAGATCAGCGAGTAAAAATAAATATAAAATACTATATCCCCTAGAAGATAGGATAAAAACAAAAATGCTTAATACCAATATAAGTTTATTAACTTTATTTTTTATTTCTGCTCCCATAAAATATCCATTTATTTCTTTTCCATTTATAATCAATAAACTTGAGATAGCGTTAATTAATGTATCAATGGTACTCAGTGTTAATGCCAAAGCTAAAATCAATATAATAATAATTACAAAACTATTATTAGAAAATATTAAGTTAAAAAATGCTAAATCTGGACTCACATTAGGATCCAGTGAAAATGATATCAAACCTGTATAACCCATCCAAAAAACTATTAAGAATGAAATTATTGATGAATAAATCAAACTTTTTTTTAAAATTAAATTATCTTTTGCAGCGAATACTCTTTGCCAATTACCTTGATGAAACAAATTGGTTGCGGCTACTGCTATGAAAAAAGTTAAACCAGCGGTATAATTTAAAAGGTATTTTTCACTTAAAAGTTTAGGAGCATTTTTCCTAATTAATTCAAAACTATTCATTTCTAAATTTTTTAAAATTAAAAATAAGGAAAACAAAATTAATACAACAATAATTGAAAATTGATATTTATCAGTAATAATTGAGAGCTTAAAACCTCCTTTTATTATATAAAGTAGACAGATTAATAAAGTTAATCCAGATGTTATCCATAAAGGTGTATTTGAGATTAGGTTTAATAAAAAAGCAATTGCTGTTACTTCTGCTATCAAAAAAATCGTTAAATAAAATAAGATTAGAATTAAAATTATCTTTAAAATATCTAATCCAAATCTTTTTTTTACAAAATCAGTTATTGACATACCTTTAGGAAATTCTTTTCTAATTTTTGGCCCAAAATTTAACAAAAATAACATTGGTGCCGCTGTTCCACATGAATAACCTATTACTGCGCCTATTCCTCCCCAAGTTGCTGCTGACGCTGGCCCAAATAATATCCATGCACCTAGTGCTGATGCTGACAAGCTTGCTGTTAAAGAAAGAATATTTTCATCTCTATTACCGACTATATGACTATTATTATCTGCGTTTTTTTTTGAATTTGTATAACCTAATATCACAAAAAAAAATCCTACAAGAAGGATTACCATTAAAGAGGTCTGCGAAGTTAAGTATGTTGTTTCCATTAATCCCTCACTGAATTACCGGTCAGGTTCTTTGGGTATGATCTCAGTCGTTCAGACACCCCATGGATACCTATATATCAATAGTTGGTAATGAGTCAAATGAAGCTGTATCAATCTTTGATGAATGCTCCCTTCTCATTTTCCATCCTTTACTAAGTCCTGCTTGTGCTATGCTAATCGCGTATCTTCCATATTTTGTGTTTGTGTAGTCAATTGCTTTCATTAATGTTTTTGATTTATCTTCTAATAAAGGAGTTAATAAATTTTCTTGATTGTTCTTAGAGTCTTTTAAGTTTGATAGTATTACTCCAGCTTTTTGATACATATAACCATATTTATAAATATCATTAAGAGCCCTTACAGCTTGTTTGATCATTTCTATACTATTGCTAGTTGCTATTGGAAAATCTAAAGTTCTTGAATTCGAATAATATCTTTTACTTTTATCAAATGGGCTTGTTCTTATGAAAACTGTTATTGTTTTTGCAACTTGATTGTCTGCTCTAATTTTTTCTGCAGCATTTAAACAGTGAGTTATAACTGCCTCCTCTAGTTCATTAATGTTGTCCACTTTCCTACCAAATGAACGGGATACACAACAATTTTTTCTTTTTTCTTGGTCTATTTGTAAATTTATGCAGGGCACTTCTCTCAACTCCATTGCAGTTTTTGCTCCTAATACATTTGTACCCTTTTTAACCCATGTGCTTGATGCATTTTTTAAATCGTATGCAGTTTTTATATCATTTTTCTTATAAAATTTTGATAATTGTTTTCCTACACCCCAAACATCTTCAATTGGAAAATTTTTTAAAATTAAGTCTATGTTTTTATCTAAATACATAACTCCATTTCTTTCTTTTTTTGCGATATGATTAGCAACCTTGCTTAGGGTTTTTGTGGATGCTATACCTACACTAGTAGGTATTCCAACCCACTTCAAAACTTTTTCTCTTATCTCTTTTCCATATTCCTCTACTCCTTTTTCATCCATAAAGGATAGATCAATAAAAGCTTCATCTATTGAGTATATTTCAACTTGTGGTGAAAATGTTTTTAATACTTTCATTACTCTTCTTGATAAATCTCCGTACAAAGCATAATTGGAAGAGAAAACTTCAATTTTATTTTTTTTTACTAAATGTTTTACTTTAAAATATGGTTCACCCATTTTTATCCCCATTGACTTTGCCTCTTGCGACCTAGATATAACACAACCGTCATTGTTTGATAAAACTACTACTGGTTTTTTTTCTATCTTGGGATTAAATAATCTTTCACAAGAAACATAGAATGAATTACAATCTACCAGTGCTATCTTATTCCTATTTCTTCTAATGCAATTGATGTATGACATAAGTTACAACTCCCCAGACGATTACCTCAGGATTTTCCTGAAGTTTTATTTTCCCAGAAGTATTTTTTGATCCTGAAGTTAAATAATTACCGGTTTTCTCTTTTATTAATGTTTTTACTACTAGTTCTTCTCCAACGTTAGCCACTACTGTTGAAAGATTTTTTGCTACTAAACTTCTATCTACTATTAAAAGATCGCCATCGTGAATGCCAACTTCTTTCATGGATTTGCCTTGAACTCTTATTATAAAAGTTGCTGGTGCATTTTTTATTAGATGAGAATTCAAGTCTACATCATCCTCTATATAATCTGTTGCTGGCGATGGAAAACCAGCACCTACTTTATGTATATAATATGGGACTTTTATTTTCATAATGTTCTTGTTTTGTTCTTATATGTATATTATAAAGTTGTTAAACGTCAAGATGTTAATTGGGTCAAAATGCACAAAGATAAAAAATTAAAATTGTAATAAACAAGAAGCATGAAAAAAATAATAGCAACAATAATTATTTCATTAATATCCACCATAAGCTATGCGGATGGCCACGCAAATTCTAAGCTTGCAGCAATAAAGAAAAGTGGAGAGTTAAGAGTAGGAACAACTGGAGACTGGGATCCGATGTCAATGAAAGATCCGGCCACAAACAAATATAAAGGTTTTGATATTGATGTTATGAAAGAGCTTGCAAAAGACATGGGCGTGAAAGTAAAATTTGTACCTGCTGAATGGAAAACAATAGTGGCAGGAATTACTGCTGATAGATACGATATTTCAACAAGCGTAACCAAAACTCCTAAAAGAGCTGAAGTTGCTGGTTTTACAGCTACTTATTTTAAATATGGTACAGTTCCTTTAGTACTTAAAAAAAATCTTAAAAAATTCCAAACATGGGAGTCGTTAAATAATAAAAAGGTTACGATAGCGACTACACTTGGCACATCACAAGAGGAAAAAGCTAAAGAATTTTTTCCAAAATCCAAGTTAAGATCAATAGAAGCACCAGCTAGAGATTTCCAAGAGGTCTTAGCAGGAAGAGCAGATGGAAATATAACTAGTTCATTGGAGGCTAATAAATTAATTATCAAATACCCCCAGTTGGCTATTGTTCCAGATGGTGGAAAAAATCCTGCGTTTCTAGCTATGATGGTTCCAAAAGGCGATAAAATTTGGAACGATTATGTAAGTAATTGGATAAAAAGAAAACAATCCTCTGGTTTTTTTATGACTTTAGAGGCAAAATATAATTTAAATAGTTTATAATTTAAGTTTAAATACCTTCCATTTATAAATATAGTCAGTTAGTGAAGATTTTAAAACTAGTCTCATTGTTTATTTTGTTACAGGGATGTAACTCAAACTATGAATGGGGATGGTATATTCTTAGTCCTGAAAATATAGAGGGATTAACAAATCTTAAATTTTTAATCAGTGGAATAACCACTACTATATATATATCGGTAGTATCAATAATTTTGGCAATGATTATAGGCTTGGTTGTTGCCCTACCATCGCTTTCAAATAATAAATTTTTAAGTTATTTTAACATAGCTTATGTCGAAATCATTAGAGCAATTCCTTTATTAGTTTTAATTCTTTGGATTTATTATGGCCTTCCAATAATGATTGGGTTAAGTTTCTCGCCATTTGTATCTGGTATAATTGCTTTAACAATAAGTGAAAGTGCTTTTCAAGCAGAGATCTTTAGAGCAGGGATAAATTCAATTTCTAAAGGTCAACACGAGGTATCTGACTCACTAGGAATGAATTTTTGGAAAAAAATGAGATTAGTAATTCTACCACAAGCAATTAAAGTTGTGTTACCAGCTATGGGAAATCAATTTGTGTATGTTTTAAAAATGTCTTCGTTGGTATCAATTATCGGTATAGGAGACTTAACAAGAAAAGCTAATGAATTAGTTACAACTACCTACAGGCCTCTCGAAATATATACTTTTTTAATTTTAGAATACTTAGTGTTGATCTTGCTTGTGTCTTATTTTGTCAGGAAATTGGAAAATAAACTAAAATACAAATAATTTTTTTAAGGAAATCTTAAATATTCTCTTCAAAAAAAACGGTACAAAAGTTAATACAACTAATCCCATCATCCAGTTTGTTACCAAAATTGTATAAAAAATATCTTGGTATTCACCATTTCTAATGTTTATGACATACCAAAGTGACATAAATGGTATTAGAGTAAGTCTAAGTATCGTCATGTATAAACTATAAATTGGTCTTTTAAGTGCCTGAAATAAAGCTGAGGTTATAAAAAATACTGGATACACAGGTCCAATTAAAGCTGCAACTTGTAAATAAAGTGCTCCTCTTTGGATAACTTCTAAGTCGTTAGTAAAAAAAGAAATAATGATTTCTGATGTTAAATAAACAAAAATACCCGCTAACACCATGAATCCTGAACCAAACATTAAAGCTTTTCCGTAAACCTCTTTAACTCTAAAATGCATTTTAGCACCAAAATTTTGACCGGCAATTGACAGAACAGCAGTGTTTAATCCTATGACTGGAAGTAGTAAAACTTGCTCAATTCTTACAGCAGTACCATAACCTGCTGTCGCTAATTCTCCAAATTGCCCAACAAAATAAAAAATATTAAATACTCCAAACATTATCATCAGCATTGTAAACATTATTGGCACTGATTGTTTGAATAGCGTGCTTAAATAATCAATTTTTGGTTTAAAACATTCTGAGTAAAGAAATTTTTTTAGTTTACAACAATAAACTTTATTGGCTAAATATATTAAACCAACACACTGAGAAACTAGTGTAGCAATAGCTAAACCAGCTATACCAAATGCAGGTATGAATCCATAACCAAAAATAAATAAGGGATTAAGAAAAATATTTAAGAAGAAGGTAAATATTAATACATTTCTATAACTTTTTGTATCACCTTGCGCATTCAAAGTACCATTTAAAGACAACTGAACTAACACAATTATGGCTCCAAAAAATATTATGTCTAAGTATTCGCGAGTTAAAATTATACTTTCTTCAGTAGAACCCATAATTCTTAAAAGTTCATCGGAAAAATTTAAACCAAATAAAGTTACAAAAATCGAGATAACAATTGCTAGTACTATAGACTGCGCAACATACATAGAAGCTTTTTTGTCTTCTTTGGCTCCTATAGAATTACTTATTAAAGCTGTGGTGCCGGCTCCAATACCAACAGCTACTGCTATTGCTATAAAATAAATTGGCCAAGATTTTGCTATTGCTGCTAATGCTTCTGGAGAAATTCTTCCAGCAAAATAAGTATCAACTAGATTATAAAAAGTTTGAAAAAGAGATCCAGTACTAGCAGGTATAGTTACTTTTCTTAAAAGTTGCCAAATTGAACCTTTTGTTAAATCCATATTTAATATTCCTTTTGAAACTTATGCTTCTTTCCCGCTTTTTTGGCAAGATTAATTTGATTTTGTCTCATTCGAAATCTTGATTTTTGCAAACTTGATAGTGTGTCATAACACCTTTCACAAGAAACACCCTCTTCATATTTTTTTGATCTCTTATCGTTTGTTGATATAGGTTTCCGACAACCCCCACAAATTGAAAAAGTTCCTTGTTTTAATTTATGCTTTAAAGAAACTCTATTATCAAAAACAAAACATTCGCCTTTCCATAAGCTATCTTTTTTTTTTGTTTTGTTAAGATAATTAATTATTCCACCTTTTAATTGAAACACATTTTTGAAACCCTTTTTTTTTAAAAAAATTGATGCCTTTTCACATCTTATACCTCCAGTACAGAACATAGCAACAGGTTTAGTTTTATTGACTTTATTTAAAAATTTAGGAAAATCTCGAAAGTTCTGTATATTTGGATTCACTGCATTTTTAAAAGTGCCAACATTATATTCAAAGGGTTTTCTTACATCAATCACAAGAGTTTTTTTTTTTGTAATTAGTTTATTCCAAGATTTTCCAGACAAGTACCTATTATGTCTTATGCTTTCACACTTAATTTTTAACCCAAGTGGTACAACTTCTTTTTTTACCTTTACTTTTGCTTTGTGAAATGGTTGAAAACGGCTTGTAGAAATATTGCTACTATCAAATTCTGTGAATTTAAATTCTTTTTTTATTAATTTTAAAATTTTTAAAATATCTTTGCTATTGCCTGCAATAGACCCATTAATACCTTCGGACGAGATTATAATTGATCCTCTAATGCTAGTATTTGATATTTCGCTTTCTAGATAAATTTTGAATTTTTTTAAGAAATTAAGCTTTTTAAACTTGTAAAATCCAGAAATAGTGAACATTATTTTTTAATACAAATAGTTAACCCATCACCAATAGGAATTATGTTCTTTGTAATCCTTTTATCTTTTTTAACATGATTATTAAAATCCCTTATAATATTTGTAAATTTGTCATTATTTGAGTCCTCGGCAACTTCACCGTGCCATAATACATTATCAATAATTATAAGACCTTTTTTATCTATCAAATCCATACAAGACTCATAATAATTTAGGTAATTTTCTTTATCAGCGTCGATAAAAATTAAATCGAATAATTTTTTTGTAATTTTTAATTCTTTCAAACTCTCTAAAGCTGGTTTGATAATTTGTTTGATCCTTTTTTCTTTGGCTTTATCATAAAAGTATTTAGCCTTGTTGCTAAATTTATGATTTCTATCTAAACTAATTAAAATTCCATCAGCAGGAAGTGCCATAGCCATAGATAAAGCGCTAAATCCAGTAAAACTACCAATCTCTAAAATTCTTTTTACATTTGAAACTTTTATTAATGTTTGTAGAAATTGAGCTTGTGATATAGATATTTGTAATCTTTGCTGATCTCCTAAACTAATATTATGCTGAATGATTTCATTCTGAATATTAGATAATTTTTCTGAGTGATCAATAATATATTTTTCAAGATTATCAGTTAAATCCAATTTTTTAGGCATAGTTAGCCTTTTAAGAGTTTTTTTAAGATTTCGTTTGTTAATTGAGGATTGGCTTTTCCCCCTGATTTTTTCATAACTTGACCAACAAAAAAACCAAATAATTTTTCTTTACCAGACTTATACTGATCAACTTTATCTTTGTTCTTAGTTAATATTTCATTAATAATTTTTTCTAATTCTTTGGGGTCACTTTGTTGTTTCATGCCTTTTGACTCGATAATTTTTTTAGGGTTATCTCCGCTCTCTACCATTAACTCAAAAACTTCTTTTGCTATTCTTCCAGAAATTTCCCCTGTTTTTATTGATTGAACTAATTCTGCAAAATTTTTAGCAGAGATAGGCGATTTAGATATATTAAGTCCTTTATCATTTAGCATTGCAAATAGATCTCCCATCATCCATGTGGCTGCAAGTTTTTTATCAGATAATTTTGCAACTTCTTCATAATAATTTGAAATTTCTTTTTCAGAAACTAGTACATTCGCCTCATATGAATTTAGTCCGTAATCTCTCATAAATCTCTCTTTTTTATTATCAGGTAACTCTGGTAAAGATTTTTTTAAATCATCTATTAATTTTTGTTCAATTTTGAGAGGCAAAAGATCAGGATCTGGAAAATACCTATAATCATGAGCATTCTCTTTTGATCTCATTGATCTTGTCTCATTTTTTTTTGTATCAAAAAGTCTAGTTTCTTGCTCAATTTTTTTTCCTTCATCTAATAACTCAACTTGCCTTTTAGCTTCGTATTCTATTGCCATTTGCATAAATTTTATTGAATTTACATTTTTTATCTCACATCTTGTTCCAAATTTTTTATCTCCTAATTGTCTTACTGATACATTTACATCAGCTCTTAATGAGCCCTCCTGCATATTACCGTCACAAGTTCCTAGATATCTCATTATAGTTCTAAGTTTTTTTATGTAAGCATTAACTTCTTCTGGAGATCGAAGATCTGGTTTACTTACAATTTCCATTAGTGCAATACCAGAGCGATTTAAATCTACATAAGTACTTGATGGATCCATATCGTGAATACTTTTACCTGCATCTTGTTCTAGATGAAGTCTTTCAATACCAATCTCCTTTGAACCATATGGCATATCTAATAAAACTTTACCTTCACCAACGATAGGATTTTTATACTGCGAGATCTGATAACCTTGAGGAAGGTCTGCATAAAAATAGTTTTTTCTATCAAACACAGAATTATTATTAATTTTAGCATTTAGTCCTAAACCAGTCCTAATGGCTTGATTTATGCACTCTTTATTTATAACTGGAAGCATACCAGGAAAAGCTGAATCTATAAGACTTACTTGGCTATTAGGTTCAGCTCCAAATTTAGTTGCAGAACCAGAGAAAAGTTTTGATTTTGAAGATACTTGAGCATGAACTTCCAAGCCAATTATTACCTCATACTTGTTTCTCTCTCCTTTTATAAAATAATCAAATTTATCTTTGCTCATAACCACCAATTTTTTATTTCATTTTTAAAATTACAATTTTTTTCAAAAGCATAGGCCACATTCAATATATTTTGTTCATCTAAAGTCTTTCCAATTAACTGTAAACCTAGTGGATAACCCTTTTTATCTAAGCCTGCGGGTATCGATATTGCAGGTAAACCAGCTAAATTTACTGGTACTGTAAATATATCATTGAGATACATGGATATAGGGTTATCGGTCTTTTCACCAATTTTAAATGCAGAACTTGGTGTTGAAGGTGTCAAAATAGCATCTACCTTACCAAAATTTTCATCAAAATCTTTTTTAATAAGCTGTCTAACTTTTTGAGCTTTAAGATAATAAGCGTCATAGTATCCTGATGATAAAACATAAGTGCCAATTAAGATTCTTCTTTTAACCTCGTCTCCAAATCCTTCGGATCTTGTATTCTCATACATCTCGATTAAATCATTTCCTCTGGATGATCTATAACCATACTTTACTCCATCATATCTAGCCAAATTTGATGATGCTTCGGCAGGTGCAACTATATAATATGTCGGAAGTGCATACTTTGTATGTGGAAGAGAAATATCAACAATATCAGCACCTAAGTCTTTCAAAATACTTTTTCCCTTGTTCCATAATTCATCAATTTCTTTTGGCATTTTTTCAACTCTATATTCTTTTGGAATTCCAATTTTGATTCCTTTGATGTTAGTTTTTAAATTTTTTGAATAGTTTTCTTTTTTTTTATCTATAGATGTAGAGTCTTTTTTATCAAATCCGGCCATAGCCTCTAACATAATTGAACAGTCTTTGACAGATTTAGTCATCGGACCAGCTTGATCAAGTGATGAGGCAAACGCAACTATTCCCCAGCGTGAACATAGTCCATAAGTTGGTTTTAAACCGACAGTACCAGTGAAGGATGCGGGTTGTCTTATTGACCCACCTGTATCTGTTCCAATCGTTGCGGGAGTTAAATCGGCTGCAAGTGCAGATGCAGATCCTCCAGATGATCCGCCAGGGACAGTGTCCCTAGCTATTGGATTTATAACATTTCCAAAATAACTTGTTTCATTTGATGATCCCATTGCATATTCATCACAATTTAATTTACCAAGTAAAATTGCTCCCTCTTTCCATAAATTTTCTGTAACAGTGGACTCATATTTAGGCACAAAATTTTCAAGCATTTTACTTCCAGCGGTAGTTTTAAATCCATTAGTGCAGAAAAGATCCTTTACTGCTAATGGAACTCCTGGGAGCAAAGAATTAAAATTCGGTTTTTTATCAAATTCTTTTGCTTTTTGAGTGGTATATTCAAAACAGGTTGTTATATAAGAATTAAGCTTTTTACTTTTATTTGCTCTATCTATATAAAGATTTGTAAGCTCCTCGGATTTAATTTCTTTTTTTTTTATTAACTCTATTATTTCAGATAAATTCTTATTGACTACTTCTGACATTATTCAATTACCTTTGGAACAACAAAAAATTCCTCATTTTTTTTTGGTGAATTCTCAAGAATTTTATCTCTTATTTTACCATCATCTATTTTATCTTCTCTTGACCTGAGCGGTGAATTTATAATTGAAGATAATGGCTCTACCTTGTCTGTATTTAATTCATTTAATTGCTCTATAAATTTAAATATAGATGATAAATCTTTGGCTAAAGAGTCAGATTTTTTTGAATCTAAAGATATTCTAGCTAACTTACTTATATGTTTAATTTTATCTTTATCTATGGACATTTGTGATTTATGTTATTTATATAGGAAATTAATATCATAAAATATAAAAAATAGATGTTGGATATAGAGGAATTTAAGAAAAAATTAGACAAAAAATCAAGGCTTATAGGCATTGATCCTGGAAAAAAGCGTGTGGGAATAGCTATTTCGGATGAAGATAAAATAGTTGCCACACCATACAAAACGATTATTAAAAAAGATTATTCTAATTTTTTGGCTGAAATTAAGAAAATAGTCCTTGAAAATAAAATAAAAGGTATCATAGTTGGTAATCCAGTAAATATGGACGGATCCGTAAGTCCCTCGTCTCAATCGGCAAAAGATTTAGCTTTAAACCTATCAAAAGATGTTACACAAAATATCACTATGTGGGATGAAAGACTCTCAAGCGAGGGTGCTTTTAATTTATCTAGTAATTTAGATATAAATGTAAGTAAAAAGGTGCAAAAATTGGACCAAAATGCAGCACAATTCATTCTGCAAGGTGCTTTAGATTATCTATCTAAAAATAATACTTGATATGATCTTGCAAAAGGCCTATAGAGTTGATTTTAATGGCAGTAATAAAAAAGACTTCAGCTATTAAAAACTCACCCAAACATCTTTTAGGTATCCAAAATTTATCAATTTTAGAAGCACAAAAAATTCTTAATGAGGCAAAAGCTTTTATTAAATTAAATAGGAGTAATACCAAGAAATTGGATACTTTAAGAGGAAAAACTCAAATCAATTTATTTTTTGAACCGTCAACTAGAACACAAAGTTCTTTTGACTTAGCCGGCAAAAGATTAGGTGCTGATGTTATGACCATGAATATGAATAACTCTGCGTTAAAAAAGGGTGAAACACTTATTGATACTGCAATGACACTTAATGCTATGCATCCAGATTTAATTGTTGTTAGGCATCAAGACTCTGGTGCACCAAATCTTCTTTCACAAAAAGTTAATTGTTCTGTGATAAACGCAGGAGATGGAAGAAGAGAACACCCTACTCAAGCATTACTTGATGCTCTAACAATTATAAATCGAAAAGGGAAAATTGAGGGACTTAAAATTGCAATTTGCGGTGACATAAAACACTCTAGAGTTGCCAGATCAAATGTTTACTTAATGAATATGTTAGGGGCAGAAGTAAATGTTATTGCCCCGAAAACTTTAATGCCAGATTCAATCGAACAGCTTGGAGTTAAAGCGTTTACGAGTATGAAAAAAGGGTTGGAGTCATGTGATATTGTTATGATGTTAAGATTACAAAATGAAAGAATGCAGGGATCCTTTTTGCCGTCCAAAAGGGAGTACTACGAGTATTTTGGACTTACTCCTGAAAAATTAAAATTTGCAAGCAAAGATGCGTTAGTAATGCACCCTGGTCCTATGAATAGAGGTGTAGAAATAGATACTAAATTAGCTGACGATATAAATGTTAGTTTAGTTAAAGAACAAGTCGAACTTGGAGTGGCAGTTAGAATGGCTTGCCTCAAATTATATTGTAAATGAAAGAAAAAATATTAAAAAATTGCAGAATAATTGATCCATCACAAAAGATTAATGAGATAGGCAGTATTCTTATCGATGATAATGGTAAAATAAAAGATTTAGGAAAAAATGTTAAAATTTCAAAATCATCAAATAAAACCGAAGAATTTGATTGTGATAAAAGAATTGCAATACCTGGAATAATTGACATGAATGTTTTTGTTGGAGAGCCTGGATTTGAATATAAAGAGAATTTTAGAACGTTAACTCAAGCAGCTTTGGCCGGAGGAGTAACTTCTGTTGTTACCATGCCTAATACAAAGCCCTTAATTGACAATGTATCTATGGTGGACTTTATTATTAGGAGAGGAAGGGATAAGTCAAACCTAAACATTTTTCCAGCAGCTTGTTTAACAAGAGAAATGGCTGGAAGAGAAATGGTTGAATTCGGATTGCTAAATTCTAGAGGAATTATTGCTTTCACAGATCCTTATCAAGCAATACAAAATACAGAAATTATGTCCCGAATTATGGACTACGCATCTGATATGGGTGTCCTTATAATGCAACATGTTGAAGATTATGAACTATCAAAGAATGGATGTATTAATGAAGGAGAAATAGCTACTAGATTAGGGTTACAAAGTATTCCATCGATTGCAGAAAAAATAATTATTGAAAGAGATCTTACTTTACTTGAGGAATTTCCTTGCAGATATCACATAAATCAAATTTCATCTCAGAAATCTGTTGAGGTAATAAAAAAAAATAAAAAAAATGGAAAAAAATTTACCACTGGAGTATCCATTAACCATTTATCCTTGAATGATAACGATATTGGTGACTTTAAAACTTTCTTAAAGTTTGCACCTCCCCTTAGATCTGAAAATGATAGAAAATCTTTAATCACTGCAATAAACTCTGATCTTATCGATGTTATTGTATCTGCTCATAAACCTGAGGATGAGGAAAGTAAACGACTTCCTTTTGCTCAAGCAGCCTCAGGCTCAATTGGGGTAGAAACATTGTTGCCTTTAGCTCTTGAGCTTTATCATAATAAGTCTGTTGATCTTTTAAAATTGATAGAGTTGTTAACAATCAATCCTGCTAAGATACTTAAAATTGATAAAGGAACCTTAAAAGTTGGATCCGATGCAGATATATGTATTTTTGACCCTGATAAACCGTGGAAAGTGGATGCTAATAAGCTGAAATCAAAATCAAAAAATGCAGCCATTGAGAATAAATCTCTTCAAGGTAAAGTATTAATGACATTTTTAAAAGGTCAGTTAGTATATAGCTAAATGCAAGAGATTTTTTTTATCAGCATTTACTCTTATTTATTAGGATCTATTCCTTTTGGATTAATTCTTACAAATACATTTCTTAAAAAAGATATTAGAAAGTCTGGCTCAGGGAATATTGGAGCTACTAATGTCTTAAGATCTGGTGGTAAGGTCTTAGGTTTCTTAACTTTAATAATGGATGGTCTAAAAAGTTATTTAGCAGTTATGATTACGATCAGATTTTTTTCAGATTATTTCTTTTTATCAGCTGTATTAGTATTTCTCGGTCATTTATTTCCAATATGGTTAAAATTTAGAGGCGGCAAGGGTGTTGCTACTTATTTAGGAATTTTATTTGGTCTAAACTTTTTTTATGCACTAGTATTCATTTTAAGTTGGTTGACTATAATATTTATGACTAAATATGTCTCGCTAGGTTCTTTAGTTTCTTCATTGATAGTTCTATTGCTAAATGTTTATTTTGAAGGATTCAATGAGTCAATTATGTTATTTTTTTTTTTAGTACTTATTATTTACAGTCATAGAACTAATATTGGACGATTGAAATCAGGTACTGAAAATAAAATTAATCTTTAAATTCAAGGTTTTTTTATACATTCAATTAAATTTATTTGACAAATCTTGGTTTATTCAAATAAAGATATAAATCATGAATCTAGTAGTCGTCGAAAGTCCTGCAAAAGCTAAAACGATAAATAAGTACTTAGGTAAAGATTATATAGTTTTAGCAAGTTATGGTCATATAAGAGACTTACCCTCTAAAAACGGATCTGTTGACCCTGAAAAAAATTTTGAGATGCAATGGGAGTTAGATGCATTTTCAAAAAAATACTTAAAAGAAATTACAGATGCAGCTAAAGAAAGTGATAAAATTATATTGGCAACAGATCCTGATAGAGAGGGAGAAGCAATAGCTTGGCATGTAAAAAAAGTATTAGAAGATAAAAAATTACTTAAGGGAAAAAAACTAGAAAGAGTTGTATTTAATGAAATTACTAAAAATGCTGTACTTAATGGTATAAACAATCCTAGAGAAATTGAAAATACTTTAGTCAATGCCTATCTTGCGAGAAGAGCACTTGATTATTTAGTTGGGTTTAATATTTCACCGATTTTATGGACGAAGCTCCCTGGCTCTAAATCAGCTGGTCGTGTACAGTCTGTAGCTTTAAAGTTAATTACAGAAAGAGAGCATGAGATAGAGTCTTTTAAACCAGAAGAATATTGGAGTTTAAATATTAACTTTCAAGACTCAAAATTAAATTTAGTTAACTCTAAAATTAACATTTTTAAAAATAATAAGATAGAACGGTTTACTTTTAGGGACAAAGACTCAATTAACAAAGCTAGTGAAGAAATTAAAAAAAAGAAATATAAGATTAAAGATGTAACAAGCAAAGTTTTTAAACGTAATCCTCTGGCACCTTTTACTACTTCTACTTTACAACAAACAGCTTCAGGTAAATATGGTTTTGGTGCTTCAAGAACTATGCAAATTGCTCAAAAGCTTTACCAAGGTATAGATATAGAGGGAGACACGGTTGGTTTGATCACCTATATGCGGACTGACGGAACAAACATATCAAAAGAAGCTGTATCTGATTTCAGAAATTTTATCGAAGAAAATCACGGTGCAAAATATTTACCTACAACACCAAATAGTTATGCTGGAAAAAAAGCTAAAAATGCTCAAGAGGCTCACGAGGCTATCCGCCCAACTGATATTAGAAAAAAACCAAACAATTTAAAAAAATATTTGAGTTCTGATCAATTGAAATTATATGATTTGATTTGGTCTCGTGCCCTTTCATCTCAAATGAACCCAGCTGAATTTGACAGAAACTCAATACAGATTGCCTCTGAAGATCACTCGATTATATTTAATGCTAATGGATCAGTACTAAAATTTGATGGTTTTCTTAAAATATATTCAGCTCCTGAAAATGACGATGATGCAAAAAATATTTTACCCATTGTAAATATTGGTGATAGTGTAAATATAAAGGAGATAATTGATGAACAACATTTTACAAATCCACCTCCGAGATATTCTGAGGCAAGCTTAGTCAAAAAGTTAGAAGAACTTGGTATTGGTAGACCATCAACATATGCCAGCATAATTTCTGTATTATCTACAAGAAATTATGTAGAACTAATGAATAAAAGGTTTCATCCAACAGATAGAGGGAAATTATTATCTGCATTTCTAGAAAAACTTTTTGCAAAATATGTTGATTATAATTTTACAGCTGATTTAGAAGATCAATTAGACGATATTACCAGTGGGAAAGCAGATTATATCAAAGTTTTAGAAAATTTTTGGAAAGATTTTTACTCTAATGTGGGTTCTGTCAAAGAAATAAGAACACGAGAGGTTTTAGACATGTTAAATGAAAGCTTAGGTGATTTAGTTTTTGAAAAAGATAAGAATGATGAAATTGATAGAGATTGTAAAGCTTGTGGAAACGGCAAATTAAGTTTAAAAAATAGTTTTAGAGGAGGTGCGTTTATTGGTTGCTCTAATTATCCTGATTGCAAGTTTACAAGACCTTTATCAAAAACTAAAGCTTCGCAGATGATAAATTTGTCAGAACCAAAATTAATAGGTCAAAATTCTTTCGGCAAAAATATTTTTTTAAAGAATGGTAGATTTGGACCCTATTTACAATTTGAAATCGAAATAAATGAAAAAGATGAAAAACCTAAGAAAAAATCAAAAAAGAAAAAAGAAAACGAAAATTTAAAAAATGTTTCTATTCCAAAGGGATTAAATATCGAAGATGTAGATTTAGAAAAAGCAAAATATTTGTGCTCATTACCAAAAATTTTAGGAGAGCATCCTGACCTAAAAGAAAATATTACGGTTAATATTGGAAGATTTGGACCATATTTAAAATGCTCTAATAAATCAGCTAGACTAGAAACAGTAGAAGATCTATTCACCATAGGACTAAATCGAGCTATTACTCTTATCTCCGAAGCTAAACCAGGTAGAATTTCCTCTTCTGAAATTAAAAACTTAGGTGAACATCCAGAGGATAAAAAACCTGTTAAAGTCATGAAAGGACAATATGGACCTTACATTAAATACAAATCTCTTAATGCAACTATCCCAGAAGATAAAGATCCTAATGAACTAACCATGGATGAAGCATTAATATTAATAGAAAAAAGAAAGGAGTACGATAAAACAAAAAAGAAAGGTAAAAGAAAATGAGTTCGATCAATGAAAAAATCAAAAGTTTGAATATTAAATTACCAGAACCTAAATCACCAGTTGGAGCTTATGTAGCAACTAAGATTACAGGAAAATTATTATTTATATCAGGTCAAATATCTATAAATGAAAATGCAAAATTGATAACTGGAAAAATTGGAAAAGATTTAAATTTAAATGAAGGATACAAAGCCGCTGAACGATGTGGGCTTTCCATAATTGCACATGCCCAAAAAACATGTCAGGGTGATTTAGATAAAATTAAATCTTGTATAAAATTGACCGGATATGTAAATTCAACAGATGATTTTAAAGATCAACCAAAAGTTATTAATGGAGCTTCTGATATAATCGCTAAAATATTTGAAAAAAAAGGCGAACATACTAGAGCAGCAGTAAGTGTAAATAGTTTACCTTTAGGTGTTGCTGTTGAAGTTGATGCTATTTTTGAACTTAATTAATTTTTCACACTATACTTTTAAATGATGTCAGGTCTACCAACTGAGTAATAATTGACCTTATTTTTTTTCATTTCATCGGCAGAATACAGATTTCTTAGGTCGTACACCTTAAAATTTCTTTTTTTAACAATTTTTTTGAAGTCTAACGATTTAAATTCATCCCATTCAGTGAGTAAAATTACTAAATCCGCGTTATTGCAATTAGATATTATATCATTTCTGTAATTGCAATTTTTGATTTTTCTAAATTCACTCTTTTCTCCAGAGGGATCATAGTAACTAACTTTTGCTCCTTTTTTACATAGATAAGGAATCATTTTAAGACTGGTAGAATCCCTCATATCATCAGTATTTGGTTTAAATGTAACACCCAAAAAAGAAATTTTTTTATTTTTTATATTTGAACCCAAAATTTTATGAATTCTTTGAGTTAGTAAATTTACTCTTTCATGATTAGATTTAATAACTGATTTAACAACTGAAAGATTTATTTTATATTTATCTGCAGCTGATACGAGACCTTTAGTATCTTTTGGAAAACATGAGCCCCCATAAGCTGGACCAGCACGCAAAAATCTACCACCTATTCTACTATCAGAACCCATACCTAATGAAATGTCTTCTATATTCACACCAGATTTTTCACACAAGTTAGCAAGTTCATTAATAAAAGTAATTTTGGTTGCAAGAAAAGCATTAGATGCGTACTTTATTAATTCAGCTCCTCTTCTTGATGTAATAAAAAATTTTGAACCTTTGTTGGTTAGCGGTGCATAAAGTTTTCTCATGATATTAAAGATTTTTTTTTCATTAGATCCTATTACAATCCTATCAGGATATCTAAAATCATGAATAGCTTCACCTTCTCGTAAGAATTCAGGATTAGAGATTATTGTAAAAAGTTTTTTCTTTTTTTTTAAAATTTTTTCAATCTCATCACCTGTTCCTACTGGGACTGTTGACTTAGTAACTACAATTTTTTTCTTTTTTGAATATTTTAATATTTCTTTAGTGCATTTATTAATAAAAGATAAATCAACTTTAATGGATCCTTTTTTTGTTGGAGTTCCCACGCATATGAAAATTATATCTGATAAGCTTATAGCTTTTTGGATATTTGTAGTGAATGAGAGACGTTTAGATATGAAATTTTTTTTTATTAATTCATCTAATCCTGGTTCATATATTGGAGAAATACCCGAGTTAAGTTTGTCTATTTTATTTTTATTTTTGTCAACACAAATAACTTGGTTTCCTATATCAGCAAAGCATGCCCCACTAACTAATCCAACATAACCAGTTCCTATCATACAAAGTTTCATTTTTTTTCCTTAAATATTTGAATACCTGAATTAATGTATCCACTTAAAGTTCCACAATCTAAATATTTACCTGTAAAAATATTTCCGTAAAATTTATTTTCCTTCTTAATTAAACTTTTAATTGCGTCAGTAATATGTATCTCTCCACCTTGACCAGGTTTTAATTTTTTTATTTCGCTAAATATTTTAGTAGGCAATATATATCTTCCAATAATTGCAAAATTTGATGGCGCTTTTTTGATGCTGGGTTTTTCTACAACATCTTTAATTTGAAAATAATTTTTTTTTTTATTTTTTATTGATAAAATTCCCCATCTTGATAGTGTTTTTCTTTCTACTCTTTTAGTGGCAATTATAGAAGCATTTGTTTTTTTATGTAATCTTATCATTTCTTTCGAACAATTTTTTTTTATTATTAAATCGTCAGGTAGAAGCATTAAAAAGTATTTATTTTTTATTAACTTTTGGCATTTTAAAACTGCATCTCCAGTACCTTTTGGCGTATTTTGATAAACAAATTTTATCATTTTTTTATATCTTTTTATTCTTTTAAATTCCTCAAATATTTTTTTATCTTTCTTTTTTTTTAATATTTTTTTATAAAAATTGTCATTAAAAAAATATTTTTTTATTGATAATTTTTTTTTTGAAATTATAAATATGAATTCCTTGATACCTGCATCAATACATTCATCTAAAATATATTGTAAATTTGGTTTACCATTGATAGGCATTAGTTCCTTTGGCATAACACTTGTTAATGGAAGCATCCTGGTCCCTAATCCTGCCAGTGGAATTATTGCTTGTTTTATCATATGATTCTTTTTATTAATAATTAATATCATCACATAAAATAAATGAAAGTAATTAAAAATAGAAAAAAAATTGAAAGAATTTTAAGAGGTTCTAAATCGCTTTCATTTATACCAACTATGGGGTCATTACACAATGGTCACATAAGTTTAATAAAAAAAGCAAAAAGAGATAAAAATAAAATAATAGTCAGTATTTTTGTTAATCCAAAACAATTTAAAAACAATAAAGATTATAAATCTTACCCGAGAAATATCCATAAAGACCTTAATTTACTGAAAAGACATAAAATAAATTTTGTTTTTTTACCTAGTGTCAAAGATATTTATTCGTTTAAAACTAAAAATAATATTTTTCTTGATAAATTTAGCAAAAATTTATGCGGCAAATATAGACCTGGTCACTTCAAAGGTGTTATAGATGTAGTCAACAGGCTCGTTGAGATAATTAATCCAAAGAAAATTTATCTAGGGAAGAAAGATTATCAACAAATTATATTAATAAGAAAACATTTTTCTAAAAATAATATTAAGATTAAAATAATTGAGTGTAATACACATCGAGACTCTTTTGGTTTAGCAGAGTCTTCAAGAAATAAAAGTTTAAGTAAAATCCAGTTAAATATCGCTAGAAAGGTGCCTCAAATTTTAAAAAAAAATAAAATAATTATTAAGCGTAATTTTCAAAATTACAAATTAAATAATTTAAAGAGGCAAATTATATCTCTTGGATTAAATAAGATAGAATATCTAAAGCTTTTAAATTTAAAAACATTAAAATATCCAAAAATTAATGAAAATTTTAATATTTTTATTGCTTACTATTTAGGAAAGACAAGATTGATAGATAATGTTTAACCTAAAAAAAAGTACGATCCAATACCTAAAAATGATAAAAATCCTATTACATCGGTAATCGTTGTCACAAAAACACTTGATGCTAGTGCTGGATCTATATTAAATTTTTTAAGTGAAACAGGAACCATTATGCCGAAAAGTCCTGCCACTATCATATTTAAAATCATTGAAATACTGATGATTAAAGTTAAATTCAAATTCTCAAACCATAATTGAACAATCGCAGCTGTAATAATTGCAAAAATTATACCATTAAGTATTCCAATTAAAAATTCTTTCATAACAATATTATTAAAATTTCCAGACGATAATTCTTTTGTAGCAATAGCCCTAATTGTAACTGCTAAAGTTTGCATTCCTGCATTTCCACCCATAGAAGCTACTATTGGCATAAGGAAAGCTAAAGCTACCATTTGCTCTATGGTTGCACCAAATATACTTATTACCCATGTTGCTAATAAAGCTGTAAATAAATTTAATAACAGCCAACTAAATCTTCTTTTTGTTTTAATAAAAACACTATCAGTAATTTCTTCGTCACCAACACCAGCTAATCTCAATACATCCTCTTCTGCTTCTTCTTGAACAACAGTTACAATGTCGTCTGCAGTAATCATACCGACTAATTTGTTGTTTTTATTAACAACGCCTGCAGAAACTAAATTATAATTTTCAAAAGTATGACCGACTTCTTCTTTATCCATATTAACAGGTATTAAAACTGGAACTTCTCTCATGATTGAATTCATCTTATTATCTCTAGGTGTTCTTAAAACTCTTGATGATGGCACTGTACCTATTGGTTTAAATTCATTATCAACTATGAAAATTTCTAAAAATTCTTTAGGTAGATCTTTATTTTCTCTTAGGTAATCTATTGTTTGCCCAACAGTCCAATCACTTGGCACAGCTGTAAACTCTCTTTGCATAATTCTAGCAGCAGAGTCCTCTGGGAAACTTAATCCTTCCTCCAATAAAAACCTATCTTTTGGGGGAAGCTTATCTAATATTGAATTTTTTTTACTAGGTTCTAAATTTTCTAGAATCTTTATTGAATTATCACTTTCAAGTCTTTTTATAATGTTGGCTATAGAGTCATCGGATAACAGTTGAAGAACTTCACTTTGTATTGACTCATTAATTTCTATAAATATTTCTGGACCTATATTGAAACCCTCAATTTCAATTAATTTTTCCCTTGTGTCTTTTGCTAGATTTTCAATAAGATTAGCTGTGTCAGATGGGTGTAAATCCTTAAGTGTTTGATTAATAAACGATATATCTGTACTTTTAATTTTATCGCTAAAAAGATTTATAAAATCCTTGTTAAATTCAAGATTGACTTTTTTACTTCCTACTGTTTTTACTAAATTCATAATTAAATCTTTGTGTTATTTTTTGAGACTATTAGTTTATAAGGTGATAAAATTCAATTAAAATGAATGTTGAAATAAAAATTTCTAATAGAAAAATACCTTATAAATCATCATTAAAATATCTTGAAAAAAGAGTAAATGATGTAAAATTAGGAAAAAAGAGAGATTTAATTTGGATATTAGAGCATCCTTTAATATTTACTGGGGGAATAAGTTCAAATGATATTGACATATTAGATAAAAATATAAATGTGATAAAAACTAAGAGAGGCGGTAAAATCACTCTTCATAACCCCGGTCAAAAAATTATTTATTTTGTAGTCAATCTAAATAAAAGGGAAAAAGACATTAGAAAATTTATAAATTATATAGAAAATTCAATAATAGAATTTCTTCAACTATTTGATATTAACTCCAAAAGTGACAGAAAAAATATTGGAATATGGGTTAAAGATAAGAAAATTGCTGCAATAGGTATTCGTGTTTCAAGATGGATTGCTTATCATGGATGCTCAATCAATATAAATAACAATCTTGAAGATTATAAAAAAATTAATCCATGTGGATTAAAAAATGATAAGATTACATCCATAAAAAATGAAAATAAAGATATAAATATTGATGTTAATAATACTTTGAAGAAAATTTTTCTTAAAAATTTTAGTGAGATTTAATTTTTGTATTTAAAAAATTTAAAAATTCGTTTGGGTAGTCTGCTTCAAAATTATATTTAATATTATTTATCATAAATTTAATTTTTCTTGCATGAAGCATTAGATTTACTTTTTTGTTTAATTTTTCTATAGAGTATTTTCTATCGCCAACTATTGGGAAACCAATATTTAACAATTGTTTTCTTAGTTGGTGTTTTCTACCAGATATAGGATTTAGTTCTAAGAAAGAAAAATCATTTTGGGATTTTATTAACTTAATATGAGATATTGCTTTTTGAGTAATTTTTTTATTATTTTCAAAATAAATTAAATTGTCAATCAAAGTTTTTTTATTGAATGAAACTTTTCCATTTACGATAGCGTGATAGGTTTTATGTATTTTTCTTATTCTAAATAAGGATGTCAACAACTGAGCATACTCTCGATTTTTTGCTATAATTAAAATTCCTGATGTTTCTTTATCTAATCTGTGAACTATAAACGGAGATTTATCAGTAAAATATTTTGTTCCTTTAAGTAAATCTAAAATATTTTTGTGCGATTTAGTGCCAGGTTGTATCGGTATCCCGGCAGGTTTGTTTATTACCAAAAAATTTTCATTATTTTCTATAACAAAACTGTCATATCTTTTTTTATCTATCGCTGATACTTTATAAATAGATCTTTTTTTTTTAATATTCTTTTTAAGAACCTCTAAACCATATATTTCAACTAAATCATTAGTCTGCACACGATATGATGTTTTAGTTCTTTTGTGATTTACTTTGATGCTTCTTTTTCTAATAAGTTTTTCTATTAATGAATGAGGAACATCTAAAATTTTTGACTTAAACCATTTGTCAAATCTACTATTGTTAAAATCTTTATTTACTTTAAAGATTTTTTTCATTAATGAAATTTATTTTTTTGATTTTTGATCAGTTTTTACTTCTAGATCTTTTTTCTTTTCTTCAACTTTTTTTGGTTTATCAGCTTTTTTAGCTTCAGTGTTTCTATCAACTAATTCTATTACAGCCATTGGAGCATCATCACCAGTTCTAAAGCCTGCTTTTAATACTCTAGAATAACCGCCATTTCTTTTACTATATCTTTTAGATAATTCTTCAAAAACTTTTTTTACTGATTTCTCATCTTGTAACTCAGAAAAAAGTTTTTTCTTACAGCTAAGTTTGTTTCTCTTACCTAATGTTATTACTTTATCTATTTGCGGTTTAAGTTCTTTTGCCTTTGGTAATGTTGTTATAATTTGCTCATACTTAATTAATGAATTAAGCATATTTTTAAATAGTGCTTTTCTATGTTCGCTCGTTTTATTTAGTTTTCTATAGCCTAAAGCGTGTCTCATTAATAGTTATTTTCCTCTAGTTTTTTTGATAGTTCTGAAATGTTATCAGGCGGCCAATTGGGAATTTCCATACCTAGATAAAGCGACATAGTATTTAGAACTTCTTTTATTTCATTTAATGACTTTCTTCCAAAATTTGGTGTTCTTAGCATTTCTGGTTCAGTTTTTTGAACTAAGTCTCCAATATATATAATGTTATCATTTTTTAAGCAATTCATTGATCTTACTGATAATTCTAATTCCTCAACTCTTTTTAGTAAGTTTTTGTTAAATTCTGGCTCAACACTTTTTGGTTCTTTAATAGTTTCTTTAGGGTCCTCAAAGTTTACAAACATTGAAAGTTGATCTTGAAATATTCTAGCCGAATAAGCTACTGCATCTTCTGCTGCTACTGTCCCATTAGTTTCAACAGTCATTACCAATTTATCATAGTCAAGGGCACTTCCAGCTCTAGTGTTTTCAATTGAAAATGAAACCTTTTTTACGGGACTAAAAAGTGAGTCGATCGATATCAATCCAAGAGGACTATCTTCAGACTTATTTTTTGGAGCTGGTACATATCCTTTTCCTGTATTGATTATTAATTCCATGTGAAAATGAGTTTTTTCATCTAAATTACAAATCGTTAAATCAGGATTTAAAATTTCAATGTCTGGAACTAAAGTAATATCACTTGCTTTTACTTCCTTTGGTCCTTTGATATCTAGTATAATTTTTTTTGATCCAGGTGAAGATGATTTTATTGCCAAATTTTTTACGTTTAAAACTATATCTGTAACATCTTCTCTTACTCCCTGTATTGAAGAAAATTCGTGAAGAACACCGTCTATCTGAATTGCTGTAACAGCAGCACCCTGTATCGATGATAGAAGTATTCTTCTGAGAGCATTACCAATTGTTTGTCCAAATCCTTTTTCTAATGGCTCAGCTATTACTTTCGCAACTGATTTATCATCGTTACTAGTAATATCTAATTTATTCGGCTTTATTAAAGCTTTCCAGTTCTTGTCAATAATATTCGCTGTATTTTCCATTACACTCTCCTTTTTTTTGGTGGTCTAACTCCATTATGTGGCATTGGAGTTGTATCTTTAATTGATAAAATTTTAAAACCTCTTGATTGCAAAGATCTTAATGCAGTTTCTCTACCAGATCCAGGGCCTTTGACTTGAACTGTTAAAGTTCTTAATCCCAAATCATAAGCTTTCGCACCAGCATCATCTGCTGCTACCTGTGCAGCGTAAGGAGTAGATTTTCTTGATCCTTTAAAACCTTTTGCACCTGCAGATGACCATGAAATGACATTTCCATTTTCATCTGCTATT